>JBERSB010000204.1:0-3171 GCA_041236755.1 Luminiphilus sp.
GGCTGCTCGCAGGGTGTCGCCGCGTGCTCTGCCAGACGCCCGAGGTGCGGGACGCGCTCGCCGATTCGTTGCGCGCCATGCCCGGCGAGCGCGTAACCGTGCTGCCGCCGATGATCCGGCCATGGACGGGCGCGCTGCCGCAGCGCGACGCGGACGGCCCGTTCCGACTCTGCTACTCGGGCAAGTTCTCCTCGGACTACCTGATCGAGGAGATCGTCGTGGCGTTCGATCACGCGCGCGAGGCGGTGCCGAGGCTCGAGCTGCACGTGTTCGGGGACAAGTTCCACGGCGACAGCGCCTTCGAACAACGCGTCCGGGCGATGTTTGCGGGCACACCTGGGCTCACGTGGCACGGCGCCAAGCCGCGCCATCTCGTCAACCAAGCGCTGTCGACGTGCCACGTCGGCGTCTCCTGGCGCAGCGAGGCCTACGACGGATCGCTGGAGCTCTCGACCAAGGTCCTTGAGTACGCGACGCTCGGGCTGCCCGTGCTGCTCAATCGGACGCCGATCCAGCGGCGGGTGTTCGGCGACGACTACGGCTGCTACGTGCAGTCCGAGCACGACTTCGTCAAGGCGGTCAAGTCGCTCGCCGGTGACGGTGCGGCGTTCTCCTGTGCACAGCAGCACGTGCGCTCGGTCGCACGGGACTACGGCTTCCCCTCGGCGTCGCGCACGGTGGGTGCGGCGCTGGAAGTCGACGCCGCGGCTGTGGCCGCGCAGCCGCGGCGGCGCGTAGCCCGGGTGCTGATCGCGGGGCACGACCTCAAGTTCGCCAAGTTCGTCGAGCGCTACTTCAAGGAGCACCGGGGTGACCGTGTCGATATCGACGTCTGGCGAGGCCACGAGCAAGCAGAGACGCCGGAGCGTAGGAGCCAGGCAGAGCGCGCCGACGTGATCTGGTGCGAGTGGTGCCTCGGCAACGCAGTCTACTACGCGCAGAAGAAGCGTCCGGACCAGCGCCTCGTCATCCGGCTCCACGCGCAGGAGATGAACCTGCCGTTCCGGCATCGGATCGACTGGCAGCGCGTCGACGCGCTCGTGGCCATCTGTCCGCGAACGTTCGAGCTGCTCGGCGACGAACTGGGCGCGCGGCGAGAGATCGTTCGGTTCGTGCCGAACCTGATCGACACCGAAGCGCTTTGCCAGCCGAAGCTGCCCGGCGCCGAGTTCCGGCTCGGGCTGCTCGGGGCCGCGCCGCGCGCCAAGCGTCCTGACTTGGCGCTAGAGCTGCTCCAGCGGCTGCGCAAGTCCGACTCGCGCTACTCGCTGTCCGTCAAGGGCCGCTTTCCCTGGGAATACGGATGGCTGTGGTCCGATCCCGCAGAGCGTGCCTATTACGAGTCGTGGTTCGACGAAGTGCGCCGCTCATCCGGAGCGCACTTCGAAGGCTTCGGGGACGTCCGGAAGTGGTTCCGTGGGGTCGGTGTGATCTTGTCCGTGAGCGACGCCGAGGGTTCGCACCAGGCTGTCGCAGAAGGAATGGCGTCGGGCTGCGTGCCGTGTATCCGCGGCTGGGACGGCGCGGACCAACTCTATCCGCCCGAGTACGTCTTCCAAGACCTCGACGAAGCCGTGGCCATGATCCTGGAGCATCGCGAGGACCACGAGCGCCGCTCGGCTGCGTGTCGGGACTTTGCGCGAGACGCGTTCGACTTCTGGAACCTCTACCGCGACCTCGACGCGCTGTTTACCGGGCAGCCGACGTGACCCTCAAGCGAATCCTACACGTCGCTGCGACCAGCGTGCCGTTCGCGAACGGCTACACCATGCGCCTGCGCAGCCTCGTGGCTCAACAGCGGCAGCGCGGACTCGAGCCGGTGGTGATCACTTCACCGTTCTACCCTGGGCGACTGGACCCGCCCGAGGCCGGCGTCTTCGACGACGTTGCCCACCGTCGCTGCCGTCACCCCGCCGAGACCCGCGGTGGGGGGGCGTGGGCGGGCGCGGTCCGGATGCTGCGCAAACTCCAGCAACCGCGGCGCTCGCTGCGTTGGGCGAGGCCGGCTGCGATCGTGCTCGAGGAGCGGATGCTGTTGAGGCGGTTCGCGGCGCAGATCCTCGAGGCGGCGCAGACCGAAAGAGCGGAGATCATCCACGCCCATACGCCCTACCGGTGCGGCATACCCGCGCAGCACGTCGCGCGCCGACTCGGCCTGCCGTGCGTCTACGAGGTCCGTGGGATCTGGGAGGACACCGCCGTCGCGGACGGCGCGCTCGCGCACGGCGGCGCCGGCTACCGCTATGTGCGTCGGCGCGAGGACAGCGCGCTGCGCGGCGCGGATGCGATCGTCGCGATCTGCGAGAGCCTCGCCGACGAGGTCCGCAGCCGCGGTGCCGACCCGTCACGGACGTTCGTCGCGCCCAATGGCGCGGACCTCGACCGATTGGAAGGCGCCGCCCCTCAGGCTGCTGCAGCGATGCGCGCCACGCTGCCCAAGGGCGACGTGCTCGGTTACGTCGGTAGCCTGCGGCCGCTCGAGGGCGTCGACGATCTCGTATCTGCTGTTGCCGCGCTCCGCGCTGCAGGCCGTGCGGTCGTCGGCGTCGTGGTCGGTGACGGTCCGTCGCTCCCGGACCTGCGCGAGCAGGCTCGTCGGCTCGGCGTCGCCGACGCAGTGGCGTTCCCAGGGAGGGTGGCTCCTGCCGATGTCGGTGCCTACTACGACCTGATCGACGTGTTCGTCGTCAGCAGGAGGAGCAGCCGCGTCACAGACCTGGTCACGCCGATCAAGCCGCTGGAGGCGATGGGGCGCGGCAAGGCCGTCGTGATGTCCGACCTCTCGGCGCTGCGTGAGCTCGGCGAAAGGGACTGCGCCGCGAGGTTCTACCGCGCCGGGAGCGTGCCGGAGTTGGTCGCGGCGGCGGCGAGCTTGCTCGACGACGCCGCAGGCCGTGCCGAACTCGGAGCGCGTGCGCGCGCGTGGGTAGCACAAGAACGCACCTGGTCACGCTCGCTTGACGCCACGCTGGTCGCCTACGATGCCGCGGCGCGTCACGCCGCCTCCCGATGATCTCCAGCCTCCACAACATCGTCGCGCGCCGCGACCTGCTGAAGGAGCTGGTGGTGAGCGAGCTCCGACGCTCGATCGCAGGCAGCAAGCTCGGGTGGCTGTGGTGGTTCTTCGACCCCGTGCTGATGATGCTCATCTACTGGGGCATCGTCGCGGGC
>JBERSB010000205.1:0-3434 GCA_041236755.1 Luminiphilus sp.
GTGGTGCACCCCGCTCACCAGAGCCGCGGCCGACGCGGGCTTCCGCCTCTTGTCCAAGCTCGGCAGCCGCGCGCGCGACGCCCGCCTGCTCGAGCAGCTGCGGGCGAAGATCGAAGCGCGGGTCGGAGACCGCGTCCACGCGAGCAACGCGCGGCTCGCAGCGCTCTGCGCCCTCGACCTCGCCGGCTCCGGCTACTGCTGAGCGCGCGGCTCCGCCGTCACCGCCGCGCGACGGGAGCGCACAACTCGCTGTCGCCCCTTGACCGATGAGCGCAGGGGCCAACAATGCTTGCCCGAGAACGCCGCCTCGCAGCGCCCCGGCCCCTCTTGTGAACCCGACCTCTGCACCTCTCATGAAAGAACTCGTCATCCTCGGCGCCGGCAAGATCGGCCGCATGGTCTGCCACTTCATGTCGACGTGCGGCTCCTACAAGGTGCGCATCGGCGACGCGTCGCAGGCGGCGATCGACCACGTCAAGAAGACGTTCGACGGCGTCGACGGCCAGGTCGTCGACTTCGCGGACGGCGGCTCGGTCGACGCGATCCTCGAGGGCGCCTGGGCGGTCATCAGCTGCGCGCCGTTCCACTGCAACCCGCTGATCGCCGAGCGCGCCAAGGCGCACGGCGTGCACTACTTCGACCTGACCGAGGACGTCGAGGTCACCGCACAGGTCAAGCAGCTCGCAGAAGGCAGCCAGTCGCTGTTCGCGCCGCAGTGCGGCCTCGCGCCGGGCTTCATCACGATCACCGCGAACCACCTGATGCAGTCGATGACCGAGGTCACCGACCTGCGCCTGCGGGTCGGCGCGCTGCCGCGGTTCCCGTCCAACCGCCTGAAGTACAACCTGACGTGGTCGACCGCGGGCCTGATCAACGAGTACTGCAACCCCTGTGAGTCGGTCGAGAACGGCGAGCTCACGTCGGTCCCGCCGATGGAGCAGCTCGAGCACATCACCATCGACGGCGTCGAGTACGAGGCGTTCAACACGTCGGGCGGCCTCGGCACGCTCGCGATCACGCTCAAGGACAAGGTCAAGAACGTCAACTACAAGACGATGCGCTACCCGGGTCACTGCGACCTGATGAAGTTCCTGCTGCACGACCTGCAGATGCAGGACGACCAGGAGGGCCTGGGTCGCATCTTCGAGAAGGCGCTGCCGGCGACCTTCCAGGACCAGATCGTGATCTTCGTCAGCGCGACCGGCCAGTACCGCGGCCGCCTCGCCGAGCGCACCTACGCCAAGACGATCTACCACCAGGACATCGACGGGAAGAACTGGAGCGGCATCCAGATCACGACCGCCGCGGGCGTCTGCGCGATCGTCGACATGCTGCAGGCGGGCCAGCTACCCGACCATGGCTTCCTGAAGATGGAAGACGTCGACTACGAGCAGTTCCTGCAGAACCGCTTCGGCAAGTACTACGCCTGATCCTGGCGCCGCGCTGGCAGTGGGACGCGGTGGCCGCCATCATCGGCGCGCCATGACCAAGTTCCCTCTCTTGTGCGCGATGATGTTCCTCCAGTTCTTCGTCTGGGGGGCGTGGTACGTGACCGCAGGCACCTTCGTGCCGGCGATGGGCTGGGAGCAGTCCACGACCGGCTGGGTCTACTCGGCCGGTCCGATCGCTGCGATGATCTCGCCGCTGTTCCTCGGGCTGGTCGCCGACCGCTTCTTCGCGTCGCAGCGCGTGCTCGCGGTGATGCACCTGCTGGGCGCTGTGATCATGCTCGTGCTGATCCCGGGCGCGATCGAGGCGAAGGACGCGACCTACTTCGAGTGGTACGTGCTCGCCTACATGCTGTGCTACATGCCGACGCTCGGCCTGTCGAACACGGTCGCGTTCACGCACATCGACAACCCCGAGAAGCAGTTCCCGATCGCGCGGGTCTTCGGCACCCTCGGCTGGATCGCGGCAGTCACCCTCGTGAGCAAGGGGCTCGAGGCGGACACGAAGCCGGTCATGTTCCTCGTCGCGGGCTACAGCTCGATCGGCATGGCCGTGCTCAGCTGGCTGCTGCCGCGCACGCCGCCGCCGCTCGCCGGCAAGCAGGTCGGGATCGCCGAGACGCTCGGGCTCGGCGCGCTCGAGATGATGAAGCGCCCGGCCTTCGTGGTCTTCCTGCTGTGCTCGTTCCTGATCTGCATCCCGCTCGCCGGCTACTACAGCTACGGCAACCAGTTCGCCGGGACGGTGTGGTCGAACGCGGGCTTCTACATGTCGTTCGGCCAGTGGGCGGAGGTGTTCTTCATGCTGATCATGCCGCTGTGCTTCGCCAAGCTCGGCGTCAAGAAGATGCTCGCGATCGGCATGGCGGCGTGGGTCGTGCGCTACGGGCTGTGGAGCCTCGGCGCGGGCGCCGAGCCCGTCGCGTGGATGGTGCTCGGCGGCATCCTGCTGCACGGCATCTGCTACGACTTCTTCTTCGTCACCGGCCAGATCTACGTCGACCAGCAGGCGCGCCCCGAGATCCGCGGACAGGCGCAGAGCTTCCTGGTCATCATGACGCAGGGCCTCGGCATGTATCTCGGCGCACAGATCATGACCGGCGTCGTGATCGACAACACCAGCGGCGAAGGCGACGCGACGGTCGTCGACTGGGGCCAGATCTGGTGGCTACCCTGCCTGGGTGCGGGCGCCATCCTCGCCGTGTTCGTGCTGCTGGTCCGCGAGAAGAAGCAAGCACCCGCCGCGGCCTAACCTGCCGCTGCCCTGGGCCGAGCCCGAGGCAGCGCCAGCACCAGCGCGGCCGAGCCGAGCGCGCACGCGATCCCGACCCAAAGCGCCGGCGCGAACGAATCAGCCGCGGCCATCGCCGCGCCGATCGCAGGCTTGGTCGGCAGCTGCACGCCGCGCGCGACGGCGTAGAACAGCGCGGCGGCGGTCGCGCGCAGCGCGGCGGGGTAATGCTGCCCGAACAGCGCGCCGAAGCACGACCACGTGCCCGCACCCAAGCCCATCGCCGCGATCGCCAGCGTGAACGTGCCGAAGTCCTGGCGCACCCCGTCGAGCGCCGACAGCACCAGCGCCTGACCTGCCGCGAACACGAGGCAGAACGCGACGAATACGCGCACGCGGCCGAGCCGCGCCGCCAGGAAGCCGAACAGCACGTCGGCGACCACGTGCACGCTGTTGACCTGGATCTGGAACCACCCCACCTGCTCTGGTGCCACCCGGTGCTCGCGGATCAGCCGCACGGGCAGCTCGGCGTAGACGCACCAGAACCCCATCATGTGCAGCACCAGGACGCCCAGCAGCACGACGCTCACGCGCCGGTGCTCGGGCGCGACCAGCCGGCGCGCGGGCACGTGCGGGGCCGCCTCGAGGCCTCTGTCCGGCCCCGGCATCGCCCATCGCCCGCACAGCGCCAACACGCCCAGCGCCGCCGATCCCAGGAACACCGCGCGCCAGCCGATCCCTTCGAGCGGTGCGAG
>JBERSB010000206.1:0-5576 GCA_041236755.1 Luminiphilus sp.
AGCGGCCGCGCGACCACGTGCACCTCGACGTCGACATGAACGCCTGCATCCACTGCGGCATCTGCGCTGCGACTTGCGCCACGCACGGCTACGCCCAGGTGCCGATCGGCGACGTGGTCCGCAAGCGGCACCACTACGAGTGCACGCGCGACATGGCGTGCGAGCGCACCTGCCCGACCGGCGCGGTCCGGCTGCGCAACATCTGACCGGCACGGAGCGGCTCCACGTCTGCGGTGGGACGGCGCGTTCGGCGCCGCCCGGTCCGCCGAGCCACGCCGCCACGCCGCCGACGATCTGCGCCTGCGCCCTTGCGCGGGGTCGTCGGTGGCTACACTTTGTCCTCTCTCGATGAAGCGAACGACCGTCGTCACCCTCCTGTTGATCGCCGCCGGCGCCGGCGCAGGGGTCTGGAAGTGGATGCAGCCGCCGCCGCCCACGAAGGTGGTGGTCGCCAAGGCCGAGCGGGTGCCGCTGCTCCGCTCGCTCGTCGCCGCGACCGGCGAGATCCGCGCCCAGGAGTTCGTCGACATCCAGGCCGAGGTGGCGGGCGTCATCGTCGAGCTGCTGGTCGAAGAGGGCGACGAGGTCCAGGAGGGCCAGACGCTGCTCCGGCTCGACGCGCTGCAGCTGCAGGCGGAGGTCGACTCGGCCAAGGCGCAGCTCGGCGCGGCGGAGGCCGACGCGCGCAGCTCCGAGGTGGGGGTCGCGACGGCCGAGGCCAACCTCGCCGCCGAGGAGACGGCGCTCGCGAACGCGAAGGTCGAGGCGGGCCAGTCCCAGACCTCGCAGGAGCGCGCGAAGTCGTCGTTCCAGCGCAAGCAGCAGATGTTCGACCGGGGCCTGATCGGCCGTGAGGAGTACGAGATCAGCAAGGCCGAGGCGCGCCTCGCCGAGCAGCGCGTGGACTTCGCCAACGCGCGCATCAAGCAGGCCGAGGCCAACGTGCGCGCCGCGGTGACCCGCGTCGACGCGGCCAAGGCAGTGCGCGACGCTTCGAGCCGTCGGCGCGAGGCCCAACAGGCAGCGGTGGCGCGCGCGGTCGACATGGCCAGCAAGACGGTCATCAAGGCGCCCTTGTCGGGGCTTATCACCGCGTGCAACGTCGAGAAGGGCGAGCGCGCCGTGCCCGGCATCCAGTCCAACCCGGTCGCGACGCTGATGACCATCGCGGACATGTCCGTGATCGAGGCGGAGATCGAGGTCGACGAGGCGGACATCGTCTCGGTGCAGCTCGGCGCCAGGGCCGAGGTCGAGGTCGACGCGATCCGTGACCTCAAACTCTCGGGCGAGGTCACCGAGATCGGTCAGAGCCCGATCCCGTCGACGGACAACCAGGAAGGCAAGGAGTTCAAGGTCGTGGTGCGGATCGACGATCCGCCGCGGTCCTTGCGGCCCGGCTTCACCGCGACGGCCGAGATCGAGACGGCGACGCGCGTGGACTGCCTCGTCGTGCCGCTGCAGGCGTTGACCGTGCGCGAGCGGGAGCGGGGCGAAAACGGCGAGCTGATCGTCCCGCCGAAGCCCGTCGAGGGGCGCGAGGTGCTCGCGGCAGAGAACGTCGTGCTGCGCAAGGACCTCGAGGAGATCGAGGGCGTGTTCTTGCTGCAGGACGGCGTCGCGCGCTTCCGGCCGGTGCGCACGGGCATCACCGGCGACATGGACATCGAGGTGCTCGAAGGCCTGCAGCCCGGCGAAGAGGTCGTCGTCGGTCCCTACCAGAAGCTGCGCAAGCTGAGCGAGTGGGACCGTGCGGTGATCGACGAGAAGAAGCAGCAGAGCGCCATCTCGGTCCGACAGCCCTAGGCCGCCATGACCGACGCCGTCATCCGCACCGCTTCGTTGACGCGGTCGTTCGAGATGGGCTCGACGACCGTGCAGGCCCTGCGCGGGGTCGACCTGACCATCGAGCGCGGCGAGTATGTCGCGATCATGGGGCCGTCGGGCTCCGGCAAGTCGACGCTGATGAACCTGATCGGCTGCCTCGACACGCCGACCGCCGGGGACTACTGGCTCAACGGGACGTCCGTAGCAAAGCTCGACCAGGACGAGCTGGCGCGCATCCGCAACCGCGAGATCGGGTTCGTGTTCCAGTCGTTCAACCTGCTGGCCCGCGCGACCGCGCTGCGCAACGTCGAGCTGCCGCTGATCTACGGCGGCGTCACCCCGGACGCGCGCCGCGAGCGGGCCGCCGCTGCGCTGCGCGCCGTCGACCTCGAGGACCGCATGGACCACCGCCCGAACGAGCTCTCGGGCGGCCAGCGGCAGCGCGTCTCGATCGCCCGCGCACTGGTCACGCAGCCGGCGCTGCTGCTCGCGGACGAGCCGACGGGCAACCTCGACTCGAAGACCTCGCTGGAGATCATGGCGCTGTTCCAGCGCCTCTTCGAGGCGGGCAACACGATCGTGCTGGTCACGCACGAGCGCGACATCGCCGACCAGGCGCAGCGGGTCGTCACGATCCGCGACGGCAAGGTCGCGAGCGACGAGCGCAAGGCGCCCGCGGCAGCGGGAGACCGCAAGACGTGAACGCGGTCGAAGCCACGCGGCTCGCTGTCGAGTCGATCTGGGCGAACCGGCTGCGCTCGTTCCTGACGCTGCTGGGCGTCATCATCGGCATCGCGGCGATCGTCGCGACCGCGGCGGTCATCGAAGGGCTCAACAAGTACGTCGCGGACAAGCTCTCCGACCTCGGCAAGGGCACGTTCACCGTGCAGCGCTTCGGGATCATCACCAACCGCCAGGACTTCCTGGACGCGATCCGGCGCAACCGGCGGCTGCGCCGCGAGGACGCGTTTGCCGTGCGTGACCTCTGCACGACGGCCAACGAGGTCGCGTGGCAGGTGCGCTCGACGGCGGACGTCCGCCGCGGCGACGGGCTGCTGAAGAGCTGCGAGGTCGGCGGCATCACGCCGGCGATCCTCGAGATCGAGCCGTTCGAGGTCGCCGACGGCCGCATCATCCTGCCGTTCGAAGAGCAGCGCGCGGTCCCGGTCGCCTTCATCGGCAACGACGTCGTCGAGCAGCTGTTCGGCAACGTGGATCCGATCGGCAAGGAGCTGCGCATCAAGGGGCAACCTTTGCGCGTCATCGGCACCGCCAGGAAGAAGGGCAGCTTCCTCGGGGTGTCTCAGGACAACTTCGTCAAGATCCCGTACAGCCTGCACCGCAAGCTCTACGGGACCGACCGCTCGGTGCGGATCAGCGTGCAGGCGGCCGACCCTTCGCGGATGGACGAGTGCATGGACGAGGTGCGCGCGATCCTGCGCGCGCGGCACCACCTGCGGCCGGCAGAGGACGACGACTTCGACATGCTGACCGCGGCCGGCATCAACGACCTCTGGCGCAGCCTGACGACGACGATCTTCAGCATCGCGCTGTTCGTGGTCGGCATCTCGCTGGTCGTCGGCGGCGTCGTGATCATGAACATCATGCTGGTCTCGGTGATCGAGCGGACGCGCGAGATCGGCGTGCGCAAGGCCGTGGGCGCGCGGCAGCGCGACATCGTGCTGCAGTTCCTGATCGAGTCGACGCTGCTGAGCTGCGTGGGCGGGGTGATCGGCGTCGCGGTCGCCTACGTCGCGTCGTGGGCGCTGCGCAGCTTCACGCCGCTGCCCGCCGAGTTCCCCGTGTGGGCGCCGCCGGTCGCGTTCCTCGTCTGCACGGGGATCGGCGTGTTCTTCGGCATCAGCCCCGCGCGGCGGGCGGCGGCCCTGGACCCCATCGAGGCGCTGAGGACCGAGTGATGCGGCGCTGGCTGCTGTCGATCCGCGAGAACACGCTGCTGGCGTTCGAGACGCTGCTGGCCAACCGGTTCCGGTCGTTCCTCACGATCCTCGGGATCTTCATCGGGGTGCTGCTGGTGGTGACCGTGGCCTCGATCCTGAACGGGTTCCGGCAGTCGGTCGTCGACCAGGTCGAGCAGTTCGGCACGGACAACATCTACGTGTCGCGCGCGCCGTTCATCCAGATGGGGCGGCCCGATCGCGAGCTGCGGCTGCGCAAGGACCTCACGCTCGCCGACGCCGAGGCGTTGGAGGAGCGTTGCCCGTCGATCGAGATGATGACGCCGGTCCTGATGCCGCGCATGCTCAACACCCAGGCGAGCTACCGCGAGGAGAAGGTCGACGCGCCGCGGCTGCGGGGCGTGTTCCCGATCGACCTGGAGGTCGCGCACCGGGTGCTCGCGGAGGGCCGCTACTTCACCGACCAGGAGAACCGGCGGCGGGTCTCCGTCGTCGTGCTCGGCGCCGCGGTCGCAGAGGCGCTGTTCCCCAACGGCGGCGGACTCGGCAAGTCGATCACCATCGACGGCAGGCGCTTCCGCGTGATCGGCACGCTGGCCAAGCGCAAGGAGGGGCCTTTCGGCAGCGACAACCCGGACGACGGCCTCTGCCTCGTGCCCTACCACACGGTCGAGCGCCACTACCCGGCCGCCGAAGAGGTGCTGTTCGCGGTGCGGAGCCGCAGCGGCATGCTCGAGGAGGCGATCGACGAGATCATCAGCGTGCTGCGCCGGCGCCGCGGCGTGCGCTGGAACGAGGAGAACGACTTCGAGATCGCGACCGCCGACAGCCTGATCGAGTCCTTCGACGACATCGTCTTCGCGGTGCTCGCGGTGATGTTCCTGTTGTCCACCGTCGGCTTCCTGGTCGGCGGCGTCGGCGTGATGAACATCATGCTCGTCTCGGTCCGCGAGCGGACGCGCGAGATCGGCCTGCGCAAGGCGGTCGGGGCGCGTCGGCGCGACATCCTCGGTCAGTTCCTGATCGAGGCGACCGTGCTGTGCGTGGTGGGCGGCGTGCTCGGCCTGCTGGTCGCCGAAGGCCTGCTGGGGCTGGTCTCGCTGGCGCTGCCCGACCTCGCCGCGCAGACACCTGCATGGGCGCGGGCGTTCGCGTTCGCGGGCTCGGGCGGCGTCGGCCTGTTCTTCGGCCTGTGGCCCGCCTGGAAGGCCGCCAGCCTCGATCCGGTCGAGGCGCTGCGCTACGAGTAGCGACCCGTTCGCCGTGTCACTCCGTCGCGCTGCCGCCGCCCGCGGCCAGCGCGCGGGCCTGACGCTTGCGCCGCACGAGCGCCGTCAGGATGCCGGCGATCGCGCCCGCGACCCCGGCCAGCCACAGGTTGGCTCCGGACGCCTCGGGCTCACCGGCCCCGTCGAACGTCGCGAGCACGCGCTCGCAGGCGTCGCGGCCGCCTGCGTCCTGGCGCGCGTAGGTGCAGTCGAAGTACTGCAGCCGCTCGCCGGCCGGGACGAGGTAGTGGTCGTGCTGCAGGTCGCGCCCGTCCCGGCGCACGGTGAACGTCAGGCGCGCGCCGGAGACGCTCCAGAGATCGCACCGCGCGTGCCCGTCGAAGGTGACCTCGGCGCCGCCCTCGGCGAGCGCAGGCTCGAGCACGTCGCGGACCCGGTCGATCGCTTCGTCGTCCAGCAGCTCGGCCGACGAGGCCTCGACCGCGGCGGAGTAGGCCTGCACGAGCCGCAGCGAGGACGCGGTCGGGGCCTGCTGGTGCATCACGATCTGGGCGTCCGTCAGCTGGGCGCGCTGCAGCTCGGTCACCAGCGACAGCAGCCGCGC
>JBERSB010000207.1:0-6190 GCA_041236755.1 Luminiphilus sp.
CGTCGGCGAGGAGATCGTGCAGATCACGTTCACGACGCCGCTGCCGGTCGTCGCGGGCACCATGTTCCTAGAGTTCGAGGTGTCCGACCCGCCGCTCACCGTGAGCTCGGGGCACTGGGTCGACGCGGTCTGGTATCCCGACGGCGCCGACGACGGCCTCGTCGCTGCGGTCGGCGACGGCAGCTGCACGACGAGGAGCGTCCCGACCGAGTTGACCTACACGAGCGCCGACGGCCCCGTCGCGGGGACCACCGTCGACCTCGAGGTGAAGGGCGCGCCGCCCACCAACCCCACGACCGGCGAGACCGGCTTCGCGATCGTCTGGGTCGGCACCGACCCCGAGAATCGAACGCCGGGTCCGACCTACGTCGGCTACGGCAACACGTTCGCCGCGGCCGACCCGCTGATGGCCAACTGCTACCAGTGGGCGCCGTTCGACGTCGCCTGGTTCGGCGCAACGGACGGTGCCGGCCGCTTCGCGACCACCTTCGCCATCCCGAGCGGCGCGGCCATCGGCGCGAGGCTGGCGCTGCAGGCAGGCTGGCTGGACGTCAGCCGGCCCGTGATCCCGCTCTCGCTCAGCAACGGGATCCAGCTGGTCTGCACTGGTGCTGGCGTCGAGGACCGCTGCAGCAGCTTCTTCTTCCCCGGGCAGGCCCAGATCTCGCCGTGGGGGCCGCAGCTCGGCCAGATGCCGGTGCTGCTGCTGGACTACTGACGCCCGGCCCGCGCCTGGGCGCAGAAGCGCTTGCGATTTGGGGGGTGGTCGCTACGCTGCTTCGCCCTCCCAAGCCGAGCCCGCCCCGCGGCGGGACCCCAGAGTCATGGCCAAGCCCAAGAAGAAAAGAGAGATCGTCTTCCTCGTGTGCGAGGAGAGCGGCGACCGCAACTACACGCTGCTGAAGAAGCCCGGCACGCCGAAGCTGGAGCTCAACAAGTACTGCCCGCGCCTGCGGAAGCACACCAAGCACATCGAGAAGAAGAAGTAGGCGCTGCGGCGGGCTCGCCCCGAGAACTTCGGCGCAGACGGGCCCTAAGGCATAGACAGCCGCCAACGCGGACAGGCTCGCCGCCGGCTAGCGCCTGCCCCCTGGAACGCTCCGAGCGAGGATCTCGTCGAGCAGGTCGCGGCTCTTCGGCGCCAGCGCCATGCCGGCCAACCTGGCGCCGAGCCGCGCGATCACGTTGGGGTCTTCGTGCTCCAGGTTCTGTAGCGCGAGCACGACCGCGGCGAGGTGCATCGGGTCGTTCGCGACGCGTGGATCGTCCAGCACCTGGTGGACCGCGGCCTCGGCGCCCGACGCCACGCCGTGCACCGTGTGTACGAACATCGCCTGGATTTTCACCTCCACGGACGGGTCGCTCTGCAGCGCGAGCTTCGCGACCGCGAGCCCGCGCTGGTCGGGCAGCATGCCGACGCCCATGACGAGTTCTCGCCGCAGCTCTGGGTAGGTGTCCGATGCGAGATGCTCGCGGTAGGCGTCCGCGACGAGCTCGGGCGCGCGGACCCCGACCGCGAGGAAGGTGCCCCTGGTGTGCCGCAGCTGGGGCGCCAGCTCTCGCAGCACCACGAGGGCGTCGCCGGCGGGCAGCTCCCGCCCGGCGAGCTTGGCGACGGCGTGGGCGAGCGCGGGGTCGTCGCGTTCGCGGAGCCACGCCAGCGCGAGGTCGCGGTAGGCGGGGTCCGAGAGCAGCTGCCGGCAGGCGGTGACGGTCTTGCTGACATCGCTGTCGTCGAGGAGCAGCAGCGCCAGCCGCGACAGCTCCTCGGAGCTCCGCGCTCCGGTGGCCCGGAGGTTGTCCCAGAGCGTCAGGAGGAGGCGCGTGGCGGCTTCGCGCGAGAACTCGCCCTCGCCCGCGAGCCGGAGGAGGTGCAGCACCATCGGCTCGTGCGCCATGCGCAGGTAGGGGCGGCCGTGCAGCGCCCGGTCGCCCAGCTCCGTGCAGTTGCGGCCGATCGGCATCGCGTCGAGCACGGCGAGCGTCAGCGCGTCGAGGCGGGCATGGCCGCCGTGCTCGCTGTCGCGGTGTCGGCGCGAAAGCTCCGTGTCCAGCAGCACCTGCAGGACGCCCAGGCGCGTGTTCTCGCCCGGCAGCCGGGCCTCGCCCTCGACCACGTCGGGGAGCTCGACGACCATCGCGAGCGCGCGCTCGCCGAGGTCGGCGAAGTGATGGAGCGCCTGCTCGAGCAGCGCCCGGGCCTCGCGATCCAGCGCCGTCGCCGCCTCGATCTCGTCTTCCTGGGCGAACGCCGCCGTGCGCGCGCTCAGTACCGCGAGACGGTCCACCAGGGCAGCGAAGGTCCACGGTGGAGTCGCAGCGGACGGAGCGGGCGCGTCGGGCGTGCCGGCGGTCGCCACGACGCGCGAAGGCGGCGGCGACAGATCCGCGGGCCCGGCGCTCGCTTGCGGGCTCGCCCCCTGGTCGAGAGCTGCCTCCCGTATCGACGTCGCCGGCGCTTGCGGTGCGTCTCGCAGCCACGCCACGGTGACGGCGATCAAGCCTGCGAGAAGCAGCAGGGAGCCGATCAGGGAAGAGACCAGCGTGCCGAAGGGAGTCTGCCGGGAGGGATTCTGCTGGGTGGGATACTGCGTCATGGCGTCAGGCGCGGAGCGGTCGTGCTTCTCGGGCATGGATGGTTGTCGCCCAACCGGGGCATCCGACCTCTTCACGGCGAGGTGCTCACGCTGCCGCCGCCGACTGCTTCGGCAGCCTGGATCGGCGCGCACGGCGCGGTGCTCATCAGCGCAAGCGCGGCGCCGACCTTGTCGTCGACGAGGCCGCAGCTCGAGTCCCAGGGCAGGAACAGGAACCACTCGCGCACGCACCTGTAGGTGTAGACGTGCGCGGCGACCTGGCTGTGCACGACGACCCTGGTGCGGGCAGCGCTGGTCTGCGGCACCTCAAGCTGGTGGGCAGGCGTCAGCACGGCGAGCAGCGGACAGCCCTGGCTCGGGCCGGAGAACGTCGCGCCGCCGATCGTCAGCGAGACGGCGCCGCACTCGACCGCGCCGTAGAAGTCCACCCGCTGCGCGACGTTCTGCACCATGGTGCGCGGGCAGGAGTCCTGTGCCGGCAGGGTGGCGGTCAGCGCCGCAAGCGCGGCCGAGGCATGCATCACGTGCTTCATCTCTTCTCCGTTGGATGCGGAGCAGGCCAGGGGTTGGCGCGATGCCGAGCTCCGCGCCGGCGCCGCAGCCCAATGGGCGCGGCGTGCCCGCCTGGTGGCAGGGATTCTGGTGGCCGGAGCGCGCCCCGCCTCGACGAGGGCCGCGCCGCTACGGCGCGGCTCGGAGCTGGTCCCAGGCGGCCTGGATGCCGGGGTCCAAGGGGCCCGCGCGCCAGACGAGCTCGTGGTCGGCCTTGGCGCTCGCGTACCACATGTAGCGCGCGGCCAGCTGCAGGATCTGGCTGGTGACCGGCGGCCGGCTGCCGAGCACGCGCTCCTTGAGCCGCAGCGCGCGTGCGCCCGCGAGCACGAGCCTGCGCGGGGCGGCGCGGCGCGGCGCCGTGCCGCCGACGACCCTGGCGATGCGCTCGAGCAGCGCCCTGCCGGTCAGGTTCTCGCCGCCGAGGATGTAACGCTCGCCGCAGCGGCCACGTTCCAGCGCGGCGATCATGCCGCCGCACACGTCGTAGACGTTGGCGACGTTGGTGCCGCCGCTCGGGGCGGCGCGGATCTTGCCCTGCATGACCGCGCCCAGCAGGGAGTCGTCGCCCTTGCGGCGGTCTCCGGGGCCGTACATCGACGGCGGGTTCACGATGACCACGTCGAGGCCTTCGCGGCACACCTCGAGCGCGCGCTGCTCGGCCGCGAACTTGCTGTCGCTGTAGCCGATCTGCAGCGGCGCGAAGTTGAACGGCGCGCGCTCGTCGAGCTCGCGCGGCTCGTCGCTGTAGCCGACGGCCGAGATCGTGGACACGTGCAGCAACCGCCTCACGTCCGCAGCTCGCGCGAGCCGGGCGAGGCGCGCGGTGCCTTCGGCGTTGACCTCGAACATGCGCTGCCGGTCCTCGTCGCGGAACGACACGATGGCGGCGAGGTGCACCACGCGGTCGACGCCGGCGAGGCCCTGCGACAGCGCGCGTGCGTCCTCGAGGCGGCCCTCGACGCGTTCGTGGGGGACGCCCGCGAACTGCTCGAGGCGCTGCCCTTCGCGGACCAGCAGCCGCAGCCGGTGCGTTTTTGCGAGGCGCGGCACGAGCGCGCGCGCGACGAAGCTGCTGGCGCCGGTGACGAGGCAGAGCGGGAGCACAGCGCGACCATAGCGCTGCCGCTCTGCCGGCGCGCCCGCGGTCAGCACGCCCGCCCGGACGCGATGGAGGCCGCGTCGCTCGGCCCGGCAGAGGAACACGCCGCGCCGCTCGCGATTGCCGACCGGCCCTTGTGACGGCGTCGTCACGCAATCCCATGCCCGAACGGGACATCTGCGCGACTTGTTGCGCGACCCTGGCCGTTCTATCTGCGTTAGTCTGGCCGCCCGATGCGCTCTCTCGTCGCCTACGTCCTCGCGCTCCTCGCCATCGGTGCAGGGGTCTGGTTCGGCTTCTTCGCCAACAGCGACGTCGCCGGCAAGGAGACCCGCCGCGAGGCGGGCGCGACCCCGGTGATCCTCGCGCCGGTCGTCGAGGCGCCGTTCGCGGATCAGCTGGCGGCGCTGGGGACCGCGGTCGCCAACGAGTCGGTGACGCTGACGGCCAACCGCAGCGACCTCGTCAAGGCCGTGTACTTCGACGACGGGCAGCAGGTCGAAGCGGGCCAGGTCCTGCTCGAGCTCCAGACGGCCGAAGAGCAGTCGATGCTCGACGAGGCGAAGGCGATGCTCGTGCAGCGAGAGGCCGCGCACGCGCGCGCGGTCCAGCTCAACAGCCAAGGGCTCTCGCCGGACAGCGAGGTGCAGGCGGCCTCGGCCATGCTGGACGCCGCGAAGTCGCGCGTGCAGACCCTCGAGGTGACGATCCGCGACCACGTCGTGCGCGCGCCGTTCTCGGGCGTGCTCGGCCTGCGGCAGGTCAGCGTCGGCTCGCTGCTGCAGCAGTCGACGGTCATCACGACGCTCGACGACCTCTCGGTCGTCAAGGTGGACTTCACGATCCCCGAGACGTGGCTTTCCGCGGTGCGCGTCGGCCAGCCGGTCGGCGCTCGCAGCGACGCGTGGCCCGGGCAGGTGTTCTCGGGCAAGGTCTCGGCGATCGACACGCGCCTGGACAAGCGCACGCGCTCGGCCACGATCCGCGCGGTCGTCGAGAACCCCGAGCTGAAGCTGCGGCCGGGCATGTTGATGAAGGTCGACGTCGACCGCGGCGAAGCGCCGTCCAAGCAGGTTCCCGAGGAGGCGCTGATCCAGCGCGGCGACGAGCACTTCGTCTTCGTGGTCGGCGACGACGACGTCGCCAAGGAGGTCGTCGTCGAGGTGGGCCGCCGGCAGGTCGGCCGCGTCGAACTGCTCGGCGGCCTCGAGACCGGCCAGCGCGTGGTCGTCGAAGGGCTCGTGCGCGTCCGCGACGGCGCCAAGGTCGAGGTGGTCGCGGTCCGCGACGGAGCATCGCGGTGATCCTGTCCGACTTGTCGGTTCGCCGGCCGGTCCTGGCGTCGGTGCTCAGCCTGGTGATCCTGACGCTCGGGATCGTCGGCCTGCAGCGGCTCTCGATGCGCGAGCTGCCGGACATCGACTCCCCGCGCGTGAGCATCAGCACCAGCTATCCCGGCGCGGCCGCGTCGGTCGGCGAGACGCGGGTGACGCAGCTGATCGAGAACCAGATCAGCGGGATCGACGGCGTGCGCACGATCTCGTCGAGCACGTCGGACGGCCGCTCGTCGATCGACGTCGAGTTCGTGCTGGGCCGCGACCTCGACTCGGCCGCCAACGACGTGCGGGACCGCGTCGGGCGCGTGCTCGACCGGCTCCCCGAGGAGGTCGACCCGCCCGAGGTCTCGAAGGTGCAGTCGGGCTCGGACACGGTGTTCTGGATGAGCCTCGCCTCGCCGGTGCGCGACGCGCTCGAGCTCACCGACTACATCGACCGCTACCTCGCTGACCAGTTCTCCAACGTCGAGGGCGTCGCGCAGATCCGCTACGGCGGCGGCAGCCGCTACGCGATGCGGGTGTGGCTCGACCGCGTCAAGATGGCGTCGACCGGCGTCACCGCCGGCGACGTCGAGGCGGCGCTGCGCCGGGAGAACGTCGAG
>JBERSB010000208.1:0-2070 GCA_041236755.1 Luminiphilus sp.
GCTGGGGTATTTCGAAGCGCCCCTCTCCGTCGGTGCGGACCCGGAAGATCAGGTGTTCCTGCCGCCAGCTGTTGTTGAGCCGCTGCACTGGCGCGTTCAATCGGAGCTGGAGCTCCTGGCTCGCGAACACGCGCTGGCCGCCGACCCGGACGCGACCGAACGCGGGCTCGGCCGGGGGCATGGTGAACGTCAGCTCGGTGAGGCCTTCGCGCGCGACCTTTTGGCCGTCGCAGAATGGATGGACGGTTAAGCCCGTATCGTTGAAGCCCGAATACGTGGTTTGGCGGCCGGCTTTCTCGGCGACGAGGAACAGCTGGTCCCCGCTCGACTTCTCGACGGGGTTCGTCCGCATCGCGACGCGCGCGACGAGGCGGCCGTCTTCGCCGGTCTCGCCCAGGTCCCGCCACAGATGACGCAGTGGCAGCTTCGGTCCGAAGCGGACGTAGTTCGAGTAGCCGCTGGTGATCCGTGCGCGGAGACGCGCGCCCGCGACCGGCGCGCCGGTCGCGTCGACAGCGCGCAGCGGGATCTCCTGAGGCGGCTCGACGCGCACCTGCAGCTCGCTGCGCGGCGCGCTGTTGGACCTCGTCGTCAGCGTGCGGCCGTCCTTGTCGACCACCTCGCAGGTGAGGCTGCACGAGGGCAGCGGCGGCAGCGCGCAGGTCCCGTCCTCGCCGACCGCGAGGTCCACGTCGGGGAGCTCGACCGAGTCGACCACCAGCCGGAGCCGGAACGGTGCGAGGTCCTGCCACGGCTCCAGGCCGGTGAGCTTCGCGGTGCCTTCCTGCGCGCGGCGGTCGGCGCGCAGCTCGAGCAGGCTGCCGGTCGAGCTCCAGCGGGTCGCGCTGCAGGTCCGCGATGCGCCTTCGGGGCCGATCGCCCAGATCAGGTGGTAGGTGCACGGGCGCAGCTTGGTGCGGAAGCGGCCGCGCGCGTCGGTCTGCACGACCTCGTGGCAGAGCGCGCGGTGGCGCTCGTCGAGGACGTCCGGCAGCAGGACGTGCACCTCGGCGCCCGCGAGCGGCGCGCCCTGCGCGTCGACGACCTTGCCGAACAGCGGGCGCAGCTGCTGCGCGGACAGCGCGGTGGCCGACGTCGCGAGCGCGGTGAGCAGGGCGAGCGACAGCCGGCTACGCGGCGCGGTGGCAGTGGTTGCCATGGCCGCATCTTGGGCGCCTCAGTCGCGCTCCGCAAGGTGCGCCCGAGCGCGGCGGACTGCCCGCCGCTCAGAGCAGCTTCTCGGAGATCGTCTTGGCCTGCAGGAACTGCAGCAGGTAGTCGGGGCCGCCGGCCTTGCTGTCCGTGCCGGACATGTTGAAGCCGCCGAACGGGTGGGCGCCGACCAGCGCGCCGGTGCACTTGCGGTTGATGTAGAAGTTGCCGACGTGGAAGCGCGCGATCGCTTCCTGCTTGTGCGCCGCGTTGTCGGTGAACACCGAGCCGGTCAGCCGGTACTCGGTGTTGTTGGCGATCTCGGCGTCGCGCTCGAGCTACAGCAGCTGGCGGTGGCGCGTGGCCAACTCGGCGCGGCGGCTCATGCCCGCTACTTCTGCCGCTTCATCGAGATGGTCAGCGGCTCATCGGTCGGGTCGACGACGAACTCCTGTGACGCCAGGTCTCGGGCCTTGAACTGGGCTTCGACGATGATCCCGGGCAGCGGCAGGAGCGGGCAGACGAAGGCGCCGTCCTCATCCGTTCGCACGCTGTCGATCCAGTTCCACGCCAGGTGGCTGCAGATGCTACTGAGGCCTGGGTCGCGCTGGTCGGCGTTACCTGCTTGCCACCCTATGCTGCGCATTTGGAGCCGGGCGCCCGCGACCGGCTTCCCTTCCTCGTCGACGACGCGACCGCGCATGGTCTGCATCGGCTGCATGCGGAGCTGCTGCTCGTCGTCGCTCTTCAGGTCCACGTTGACATAGGCCACCTCCAGCGTGTTGCGCGCGAAGACCAGCCACTTCCCCGGCTCCAGCCGCATCGAGACCCGGCCGGCGCTGTCCGTCGTGGCGCGCGCGGTCCACGGGCTGCATTTGCGGGCCCCGCCGTCTTTGCGGCTCAGGAACAGCAGATCGA
>JBERSB010000209.1:0-9220 GCA_041236755.1 Luminiphilus sp.
CGGCGCACAGGTCCAGCAGCGCCGCGAGCTGCTCGGGGTCCTGGGGACCGGGGCGCGCGCAGTAGCACTGTCCCGCGCCGTCGAGCACCGCTATGCCCATGCCCTCGCCGCCGCCGATCCAGGCGCCGTAGAGCCGCTTGCGCTCCACGCCGTCGCAGACCACCGCGGCGAAGCCGCCGCGCGCGAGCGCGGCGATCACGACGGGGTCGTCGAGGCGCGCCTGCATGCGGTCGCTCATCTCGCGGCCCGGCAGCGCGAAGAACACCACCAGCACGCGGCCCGCGCGACGCGTCAAGGACAGCGCCTGCGGCAGGTCGTCCAGCCAGCGCGGCGGCGCGGCGCACGACGCCGCCAGCGCGAGGGCCGCCAGCGCGAGGGTGCGGCGCGCGCTCACTTGCCCTTGCACCACCGGTCGAGCCAGGAGAAGAACTCGCGCTGCCACAGCACGCCGTTCTGCGGCTGCAGCACCCAGTGGCCCTCGTCGGGGAACACCAGGATGCGCGACGGCACGCCCTGGATCTGCGCCGCGGTGAACGCTTGCAGGCCCTGGTCGTACGGCACGCGGTAGTCGCGCTCGCCGTGGATCACCAACAGCGGCGTCTTCCAGTTCTGCACGTAGCGGTGCGGCGAGAACTTGCGGTAGGTGTCGGCGACCTCGGGCGAGATCCAGAACGGCCCGCCGAGGTCCCAGTTGACGAAGAACAGCTCCTCGGTCGCGAGGTACATCGACTCGAGGTTGAAGACGCCGCAGTGCGAGATCATGCACGCGAAGCGGTCGCCGCCGTTGCCCATCAGCCAGTAGACCGAGTAGCCGCCGAACGACGCGCCGACGGCGCCGACGCGCGCCTCGGCGACGTAGTCGCGCGCCTTGACCGCGTCGCAGACGGTGAGCAGGTCGGACATCGCCTGGCCGCCCCAGTCGCCGCTGATCTGGTCGTTCCACGCCTGGCCGAAGCCCGGCAGGCCGCGCCGGTTGACCGCCGCGATCACGTAGCCCTGCGCCGCCATCAGGTGGAAGTTCCACCGGTAGCTGAACCACTGGCCGACCATCGACTGCGGTCCGCCCTGGCAGTAGAGCAGCATCGGGTACTTCTTCTTCGGGTCGAAGTTGGGCGGCTTGACGATCCAGGCGTGGATCTTCTTGCCGTCGGTCGCCTCGAACCACTCGGCGTCGACCTGCGGCAGGTCCATGCCGTCGTAGGCCGCGCCGTTGACGTCGGTTACCGCGGTGACCGCGCCCGAGGCGACGTCGACCTTCACGACCTCGGCGGCGCGCTCGGTGGTCGTGCGCAGGCAGTAGATCGAGCGCGCGTCCGGCGTGAGCTGGATGCCGGTGAGCCGGTGCCGGCCCTTGGTGACGGGCAGCGCTGCAGGCTCGCGCAGCGACGTCGTGTAGACCTGCGTGGTGCCGTCGACGTCCACCGTGAAGAACAGCCGCCGGCTGTCTGCAGACCAGGTGACGTCGTGCGGCGACGCGTCGAAGTCTGGCAGCAGCTCTGCGTTGCGGCCCGTCTCGCGGTCGTGCAGGACCAGCCGCACCCGGTCGGCCTCGAAGCCCGCGCGCTCCATGCTCGAGAAGGCGATCCAGCGCCCGTCGGGCGAGTAGCGCGGCTCCTGGTCGTAGCCGGGCATGCCCTCGGTGATGTTCTTGTGCTCGCCGCCGTCGGTGGAGACCAGCCAGAGGCTCGAGTCGGTGCTCGCCTCGGGATCGGGCACGCGGCGCGCGGTGTAGCACAGTTCCTTGCCGTCGGGCGACCAGGCGATCTGCTCGGCGCCGCCGAACGGCTGCAGCGGGGTGTGGACCTTCTCCGCGGCCATCAGGTCGACAGCGGTCGCCGCGTCGACGGACTGCACGAACAGGTGGCTGAAGGTGCCGTCGTGCCAGTGGTCCCAGTGGCGGATCAGCAGGTCGTCGTAGGCGCGCGCGTTGGCCTCGGGCAGGTCGGCGTGCTTGTCGGTGACCAGCTCCTCGAGCTTGACGTTGCGCGTGAACGAGAAGTGGTCGCCCGCCGGCGCGAAGTGGAGGTTGGCGACCGGTCCGTCGAGCGCGATCGTCCGGTCCGGCCCGTCCTCGTAGAGGTTGCGGACCTTGAGTTCGCCGCCGGCGATCCAGGCGAACTCCACGCCCCCCCGCAGCCAGCGGGGTGAGCGACCAGCACCGACCTTCTCGGGCGCGCGGCCGGGCTCGCCGAGGTTGAGCAGGAACAGCTCGGTCACGCCCTTGTTCGCCTCGAGGTCGGGCGTGCTGACGGTGTAGAGCAGGTGCTTGCCGTCGGGCGCCAGCGTCAGGCTGCCGACGCGGCCCAGCGAGTTAAGCAGCTCGGGCGTCAGGACCTTCTGGGCCGCGAGGCCAGAGAGGAGCCATGCGGCCAGAGCGAGACAGGAGAGCTTGCGCATGGTTACCATCATTGCGCCCGGATTTGGCGGACGCCACGCCTGCCGGGATTCGGCCCCACGCGCACCGAGCCCCCGCCACGAGAGATCCCATGAACCGCCCGCTGACGTTCGCCCTCTGCCTGTCCCTGTTCGCGGCGTGCGAGACCGCCGACCCGGCTGCGGCGCGCGTCCGGGACGCCTCAGCCGTCGACCGCGGCCTCGCGTGGCTGGCCGCGCACCAGGACGAGGACGGCCGCTGGGACTGTGACGGCTTCATGAAGCACGACGGCGACGCGGCCGCGGAGACCGCCGGAGCCGGCAGCGCCATCCACGACGTCGGCGCGACAGGCCTCGCCGTGCTCGCATTCCTGGGTGCCGGCCATACGACGCGCTCGGGCCCCTACAAGGACCAGGTCGCAGCCGGCGTCCGCTGGCTGGTCCGGCAGCAGGACGCGAAGTCCGGCTTGGTCGGCACGGCCCAGTCGCACGACTTCATCTACGGGCACGCCATCGCGACCTGGGCCTTGTGCGAGGCCTACGGCCTGTCCAACGACGAGCCGCTGAAGGACCGCGCCCAACGCGCGCTCAACTACCTGGAGAAGCACCGCAACCCCTACGGCGTGTGGCGCTACCAGCCGCGCGACGGCGACAACGACACCTCGGTCACCACCTGGTGCGTGATCGCCTACTGCGCGGGAAGGGACTTCGAGCTGCAGGTGAACGACAACGCGCTCGAGGTCGCGCGCGGCTACTACGACCAGGTCACCGACCCAGAGACCGGGCGGCACGGCTACACCAAGCGCGGCGAGCGCTCGTCGCGCATGCCCGGCAAGCACGCTTCCACCTTCCCGATCAAGAAGAACGAAGCGCTGACCGGCGCGGGGCTGTTCGCGCGGTTCATGCTCGGCCAGAAGCCCGAGGACGAGCCTGTGATGGCCAAGGCAGCCGCGCTGCTGGGCACGGTGCTGCCCGCGTGGACGCCCGATGAGGGCAACATCGACCTCTACGCCTGGTACTGGGCGAGCCTCGCGCTCTACCAGTGCGGCGGCGACGCCTGGAGGTCCTGGGCGGCACCGCTGGGCGAGGCGCTCACTGCGGGACAGCGAACGGACGGCGCAGCCGCGGGCTCCTGGGACCCGATCAGCGTCTGGAGCGAGATCAGCGGGCGCGTCGGCAGCACAGCGTTCGCGACGCTGGCGCTGCAGACCCGCTACCGCTACGGCCGCCTCGTGCGCTGAGGCGGCCGCGCCGGTGACACGGGCGCGTGCGCGACGCGCGCGACCGACGTCGAACCCCGGCGGTCTCAGCCCGATCCCCGGGAAGATCCGGTCCCCCCGGTGCGTCCGATAGGTCGATTCCGGCCTGCTGCTGCTAGACTCACGGCACGTGACCATGAACGCCAAGACCCCTACCAAGCGTCCCGCCCCCGCCCGCGCCGCCGAGCGCGGCTTCACCCTCGTCGAGATCATGGTCGTGATCGTGATCCTCGGCCTGCTCGCGACGCTGGTCGCGCGCAACGTGATGGGCGCGAGTGACGAGGCCCGCGAGCAGAAGGCGCTCGCCGACTGCAAGACGATCGCAGGCGCCGTGCGGACCTACTACGGCAAGAACGGCAGACTGCCCGAGACGCTCGAAGACCTCGCCGAGAAGGACGAGAAGGGCCGCAGCGAGCTCGAGGAGCTGCCGCTGGACCCGTGGGACACGCCGTACGAGATGCTCGAGGGCGACACCCCGAACAGCTTCGAGATCATCAGCTGCGGCCCCGACAAGCAGCCCGAGACCGAGGACGACATCTCCAGTCGCACGAGGCGCGACGACAACTGAGCGGACGCCGGTCCGCTCCCAGCCAGCGATGACCCAGCCCGCGACGCGCAGCGACGACCGGGACCGCCGCACGGACGGCGGATTCTCGCTGCTGGAGATCCTGGTCGCCGTGGCGCTGATCGGCCTCGGCCTCGCGATCGTCGCGCCCAACCTCTCGGCGCTGATGCCGTCCGCGCGCCTGAGCGGCAGCGGCAAGGAGCTGGTCTCCTGGCTGCAGACGATCCGCTCCGAAGCGCGCATCCAGGCCAAGCGCATGGAGCTCGAGCTCGACCTCGACAAGGGCCGCTACCGCATCGTCTGGCCTCCCGAGGAGCGCTTGACCTCGGACCAGATCATCCTCGCGGACGCCGACGTGCCCGAGCGCGACCGGGACTGGATCGACCTCGAGCGCGACGTGGTGTTCGCCGGCGCCGGTGACGCCAAGGAAGGGCTGATCCAGAAGGGCCTCTACCGCGTCGCCTTCGACGAGTACGGCTTCTCTGCCGACCAGGTGGTCGCGCTGCAGCTCGAGAGCGACCCCGACTTCGTCTGGTCGCTGATGGTGCGCGGCCTGACCGGCAAGATCGAGACCCAGGAGTCGGAGACCGGCGAGATCCTCCGTCCGGTCCGCGTCGAGGAGGGCGCGTTCTGATGGCGCGCGTCGACTACAGTTGCCGCAGCGACTCCTTCCGCAGCGACGAGCGCGGCATGCTGCTGATGGAGGCTCTCGTGGCGATGATGATCGTTGCGATGGTGACGATCTCCTACATCGGCATCCGCAGCACGGCGCTGATCGACGCGACGCGTGCGCGCAACTGGCGCCTCGCGCGCGAGATCGCCGAGGAGAAGCTCTCCACGCTGCAGGCCGGCGCACACGAGCTCGCGCCGGAGTCCGGCCTCGAGATCCCGATCGACAAGTACGAGGGGTTCTCGTTCAAGATCGTGCTCGGCGAGAGCGCGGTCGCGCAGGCCGAGGGCGACGTCGCCGAGGAGGCCGCCGGCGACGACACGCAGGCGCAAGACCGCGTCGAGTGGGCCCGCGACCGCGACAGCTTCCGCCGCGCGAACGAGCGAGGCCTCACCGCGCAGGAGTACGAAGACCAGCTGCTCGAGGACATCAACGAGCGCCTCGCCGAGACGCCGCCGACCGCGGACGACTTCGAGGAGTGCGCGGTGCTGGTCTACTTCCCCAAGTTCGACCCGGAGTTCGAGGGGCAGAAGTCGATCCTGCTGATCAAGAGCCGGGTCTCGACGCTGGCGATCTCGGGCATGACCCCCGAGCAGGCGACCTCGCTGCAGGAGGCGACCGGTGACCCGGCCGCAGCAGGCGGCGCTTCGCCGGGCATGGGTAGTCAGCCAGGAGGCACCGAAGGACGATGAGGACCGAGATGATCACGACGACCGCAGCGCAGCCGCGCGCCGACGCAGCGCGCGGCTTCACCCTGATCGAGGTGCTGCTCGCCATCGCCATCACCGCGACGGTGATGCTCACGGTCGGCACGACGTTCCGGATCATGCTGAACGCGCGCGACGTCGTCGAAGACCTCGCTGAGTCGAGCGAGGCCGGCCCGCGCATCCTGAATTTGATCGAGCGCGACCTGCGTGGGCTCTGGACCTACAACGTCAAGAACAACGCGATCTTCAAGGGCACGCTCGCCGACGTCAGCGGGCGCGCCGCGGACCGCATGGACGTCTTGACCACGACCGACTCGGTCGGCTCGGTCGTCGACCTCAACAACGTCCCGCACCGCGCGACCGTCTGCGAGGTCGGCTACTGGTTCAAGCCGAACCCGCGCTTCCGGGAGGTCTTCGAGCTGTGGCGGCGCGAGGACCCGATGGTCGACGACGACCTGACCACGCAGGGCAACGAGGGCTCGTTCCAGCTCGTGCACGACCGCGTGAAGTCGTTCCGCGTCCGCTACTACGAGACGCTGGGCTTCGAGGCAGAAGAGCTGCTCGAGTGGGACTCGTCCAAGGAGGACCGGCTGCCCAAGCGCATCAAGATCGAGTTCACGATCGAGCGCAAGCGGAGCAGCCGCAACGTCGTCAGCGACGTCGAGATCGAGGACTTCGAGGGCGCGGAGAAGACCTACGTGCACCACTTCGTGCTGCCCAACCGGCTCGACAACATCCTGCAGGCCAACAACGCGCGGATCCCTACGCTGCCGCCCCCGCCCATCGAGGAGGCGCCGGCCGGCCCCGAGGGTCCGGCGGGTGGACCGGCGGGGCCCGCAGGCCCTGGCGGCGCGAAGCCCGAAGGCGGACCCGAGGTCGTCGCGGCGGGCCGCGGCTGGCGAGGCGGCGACCGCGGTGCAGGCGGACGCGGCAGCTCGGACGGCAAGGGCGGCGGGCGCGGCGGCATCCAGGGCAACCCTGGCGGCGGCCCCGGCGGCCGGCCCGGCGGCTTCACCGGCTTCTCGGGCGGCGGCCAGGCGCCCACTGGGCTCCCGCCGGGCTTCAACTTCCAGCAGTTCTTCGGCGGCAGCGGCAACAGCGGCAGCCTGTTCGGCGGGCAGTAGCGCCGCCGCGGACGCGCCCGCTCAGAAGACCGGCTCGCCGATGGTCTCGCGGCCGCCGAAGTAGCGGCGCAGGACCTCGGGCAGCGTGACCGTGCCGTCGGCGTTCTGGTGGGTCTCGATCAGCGGGATCAGGATCCGCGGGCTCGCCGCGACCGTGTTGTTCAGCGTGTGGCAGAACCGCGGCTTGCCCTGCTCCGGGCGGTAGCGGAGGTTCAGCCGGCGCGCCTGGTAGTCGTAGAACCGCGACGCCGAGTGCGTCTCGCTGTAGCTGTCGCGGGACGGCATCCAGGTCTCGATGTCGTACTTCATCGCCTGCGGCACGCCGAGGTCGCCGCCGCAGACGTTGACCACGCGGTAGGCGAGGCCGAAGGCCTGCAGCATGTCCTCGGCGTTCTGCACGATCGAGCGATGATGCTCCAGCGAGCGGTCCTTGTCGCTCACGTCGACGATCACCTGCTCCACCTTCTGGAACTGGTGCACTCGGTAGAGGCCGCGCGTGTCCTTGCCGTAGGTGCCCGCCTCGCGCCGAAAGCACGCCGAACGCGCCACGTACTTCTTCGGCAGGTCGGCTTCGCTGAGGATCTCGCCGCTGTGCAGCGAGGTGACGGGCACCTCGCTCGTCCCGATCAGGTTCAGGCCGTCCTTCTCGCAGCGGTAGGTCTGCTCCTCGCCGCCGGGGAAGAAGCCGGTGCCGAACATCGCGGCGTCACGAACCAACAGCGGCGGGTCCACGGGCGTGAAGCCGCGCTCGACCAGCAGCTCGACCGCGTAGCGCAGCACGGCGTCGTGCAAGAGCGCAAGGTCGCCGAACAGGACGTAGTTGCGCGAGCCCGACATCTCGGCTGCGCGGGCGAAGTCCAGCCAGCCCTGCGCCTCGCCGATCTCGTAGTGCGGCCGCGGCGTGAAGTCGAAGTCGCGTGGCTCGCCGACGCGGCGGACCTCTTCGTTCTCAGCGTCGTCCTTGCCGTCGGGCACCTCGGCGTCCGGCAGGTTCGGCACCAGCGCGAGCTGTTCCTGAAGCCTGTGGCGCAGCAGCCGCTCCTCTTCTTCGAGGACCTGCAGCTGGGCCTTGAGGCCCTTCTGCTTCTCCAGGAACGCCTCGCGCTCCTCTGGCGAGAGCTTGCCGATGGCCTTGCCGCCGGCCTTCTGCTCGCTGCGCATCGCGTCGATGCGCGGCGTCATGGCGCGCAGCTCCGCGTCGACCGCGAGGGCCCGGTCGACGGCGAGCGCCCGGTCCGGCATGTGTTTCTTCACGGCCCCTGCCTTGGCGGCCTGGGGGTCCTCGCGCAGCACCTTGATGTCCAGCATGACGCCGCGGAGTGTAGCCGCCGCGACCGCGGACGCTACTTCCAGACGGTGCCGACCTTGCCGAAGAACTTGTGCTTGCCCTTCTTCACGGCGAGGCCGAGCTTCATCCCGTCGGCAGGGAGCTTCACCGACAAGACCATCTCGCCGCCTCGGTAGCCCTTGGGCATCGGCGAGCAGGCGACCAGGAAGCCGAGGTTGCGGTACTGCTGCGTGGCCTTGACGATCAGCTGGTCGTTGGTGAACGGGGTGAACTCGCCGACGACCTTGGCGCCCTTGTCGGTGCCGGTCTTCGAGGACAGCACCTCGCAGTCCAGCGACATCCCGTGCACGCCGACGATGCGGCAGCCGGACTTCTCCTTGACGCAGATGCTGAGCGCGTCGATCGACGCCTCGCGGTCGCCCTTGCGCTCGAAGTCGAGCACGAACGGCTCGCCCATCTCCAGGGTGAAGGTCTCCCCCGCCTTGACCAGGAACGGCTCGCTGTCGGCGCTCGGGTAGAGCTGCGCGGTCTGGATGCGCGCGCCCTTGCCGTTGACCATGCGGCCCCAGATCACGCGGTACTCGCCGGCCGGCACCTCGACGGGTTTGCCCGACGCGACATCGAAGATCGCGCCCTCGTAGTCGCCCTTGCCCTGGATGACGAGCTGGTCGGGCTTCGCCGACTTGGAGCCCTTCCATGAGAGCTTCACGCTGCCCGACTTGACGTACTGGGGGTTGAGCGGGCGGATCGAGACGTCCGCGCCCGTCGCGATCTCCTGGTAGTGCCAGCCCGACGCGAGCTTGACGAAGGTGGAGAACGGCGCGCGCGGCTGCTTGCCGATCTGCATGGAGTCGAGCAGCGGTACGACGACGCCTTCCCCGTTGGGGTCACCGACGAGGTGCGAGCGCAGCTCGCCCTTGAAGGGCTCGCCGTTGCCAGGCCCCCCCGAAGCGTCGTCGTCGTAGTAGACGATCGACTCCTTGTCGATCTGCGTCGCCCAGCTCGACGCGCTCCGGTAGTAGACGTTGACGAACTTGGACGTCGGCGCGTAGTTCAGCTTCGTGACGCCGGTGGACTCCTGGTCGGTGCCGACCCAGAAGAACATCGAGTATGGGCGCTTCTTCTCGGGGTCGAGGTAGAAGGTCGTCGGCTTCGCGCGCGAGCCCGCATTGATCTCGACCGCGCCTTTCTCGTCGTCAGGAGCCCAGTGCACCGCGAACTTGCTCGCGCTGCG
>JBERSB010000210.1:0-2258 GCA_041236755.1 Luminiphilus sp.
TCGGCAGCGACAACAAGGACCTGCCGACGTTCGTCGTGATGATCACGCAGGGCTTCGGCAACATGCAGGCGCTGGCGGCGCGGTTCTGGGGCAACGGCTTCCTGCCGAGCGAGCACCAGGGCTGCAAACTGCGCAGCAGCGGCGACCCGGTGCTGTACCTGAGCGACCCTCCCGGGGTCAGCCGCGCGGACCGCCGGCGCATGCTGGACCTGGTCAATGCCTTCGCGGCGCGCGAGCGCGCGCGGACCCGCGACCCGGAGATCGACGCGCGCATCGCGCAGCAGGAGATGGCGTTCCGCATGCAGTCCTCGGTGCCCGACCTCGTCGACCTGACCGACGAGGGACAGGAGACCTGGGACCTCTACGGCGAGGAGGCCAAGAAGCCCGGCACGTTCGCGCAGAGCTGCCTGATGGCGCGCCGACTCAACGAACGCGGCGTGCGCTTCGTGCAGCTCTACATGCGCGGCTGGGACGCGCACGGCAACCTGCCCGGCGAGATCCGCAAGCAGTGCCAGGCCGTCGACCAGCCCATCGCGGCGCTGCTCAAGGACCTCCGCCGGCGCGGCCTGCTCGACGACACCCTCGTCGTCTGGGGCGGTGAGTTCGGCCGCACCGTCTACAGCCAGGGTGGCCTGAGCAAGACCAACTACGGCCGGGACCACCACCCGCGCGCGTTCACCATGTGGATGGCCGGCGGCGGCGTGAACCGCGGCCACGTTCACGGCGCAACCGACGACTTCGGCTACAACATCGTGCAGGACCCCGTCAGCGTGCACGACCTGCACGCGACGCTGCTGCACCTGCTCGGCTTCGACCACGAGCGGCTCAGCTACCGCCACCAGGGCCGAGACTACCGCCTGACCGACGTATTCGGCCGCGTCGTCCCCGACCTGATCGCCTGACACCGCCCATGATGCTCCTCGAAGTCGACGCCGACGTCTGGCTGAAGGTCTTCGGCCGGTTCCACATCGTGCTGCTGCACCTGCCGATCGGACTGATCCCGGCGATGTTCGTGCTGGAGTTCGGCGCTGCGGTGTTCCGCCGCCCGCTGCCGCGGGGAGCGCTGATCACGCTGGCGGTGATGACCGCTTTGTCTGCGGGCGCTGCGCTGGCGTCGGGCCTCGTGCTCGCCGACGAGAAGGTCGACTCGGACACCCTGGTCCTCCACAAGAACTTCGCCATCGCGATGTCCGCGTGCTGCGTGTTGCTGCCGCTGCTCGCGGCGCTGCGAACCCGGCGGGCGTTCCGCCTCGCGTTGGTCGTCGCCATGGCGCTCTCGGTCATAGCCGGCCACTTCGGCGGCACGTTGACCCACCGCGCGGGCTTCCTGTTCGCGCCGCTCGAACGCGCGACGCAGCAGGCCACTGACGAGCAACGCACAGAGGAGCAACGCGCAGAGGAGCAACGCGGCGAGGCCGACCCGAAGCCTGTCGAGCAGACGAAGCCGCCCGAAGTTGCGACCGAGCCCGAAGGCGCTGTCACCTACACCGCGCACATCGCACCGCTGTTCGAGCGCACGTGCACGACCTGCCACAACGCCGACGACTACGAGGGCGACCTCGACCTGACGAGCTACAAGCTCGTAGTCGGCGCCGGCGACGAGGACGACCCCTACGTGGTCAAGTCCGAGCCCGACAAGAGCTACCTGCTGGAAGTGTGCGAGCTGCCGAAGGACGACGAGATGCACATGCCGCCCGAGGACGAGGAGCAGCTGACCAAGCCAGAGATCCAACTGCTGCGCCGCTGGATCGCCGCCGGCTGCCCCGAATAGCGAGCGGGCACAGAGGGCAGCTTTACCCCGCAGGCTCTACGACGCTCACAGGAGCGAGAAGTCGCGGTCGGTGACGCGCACGCGACGGACCTCGAGCAGCTGCATGGTGGTCCGGGGTCGCAGGGACTCGTCGACGTAGACCCGTCGGTGCGGCATCCGCACGCCTTCGAAGTCTCGCCAGTCGTCGAGCAGCACCCTGCGGGTCGCGCCGCTCTGCGCCAGCGTGTGCACGAGCTCACGTGGGGTCCCCGTCGTGGGCTCGTAGAACAGCTCGAAGGTGTCGCGCTTGCGCGGCGTGCGCTGCGGACCGAAGACCTCGCTCGAGGCCGGCGGGCGACGCTCGATCAACAGCCGGCTCAAGCGCTCGCCGCCGCGCTCCGCTGCGCTGCGGTCGAGCACGGCGAAGCTGCGGCCGTCCCCGTAGCACCAGGGCATCCGCGCGTGCAGACCGAAGAGCGCCAGCTCGACGGCGGCGAGCTCCTTGAGG
>JBERSB010000211.1:0-5283 GCA_041236755.1 Luminiphilus sp.
CCTGAGCGCGCGTCGAACGGCGGGCTCCGTCTCCCGAGACGAGCCGATGTGTGCCATCATGGGAGCGCGGTGACCAAGTTCGACCAGCCCTTCCAGGACTACGAGATCCTCGACCGCGTCGGCGGCGGCGCGATGGGCACCGTCTTCAAGGCCCGGCAGAAGCGGCTCAACCGCATCGTCGCGCTGAAGATCCTCAAGCCGTCGCTGGCGCGCGACAAGCGCTACGTCGACCGGCTGCGACGCGAGGCGAGGATCGTCGCGTCGCTCAGCCACCCGAACATCGTCGCCGGCTACGACCTCGGCGAGGAGGGCGGCTACCACTTCTTCGTGATGGAGTTCGTCGAGGGCAAGTCGCTCCGGCAGCTGCTGGTCGAGTGGGGGATGTTCGCCGAGGAATACGTGCTGCGCGTCGCGCGCGAGGTCGCCGAAGCGCTCGACCACGCGTACCAGCGCGACGTCATCCACCGCGACATCAAGCCCGGCAACATCCTGATCGACGAGTCGGGCCGCGTGAAGCTGACGGACATGGGCCTCGCCAAGGGGCCCACGGACCTGACGCTGACGCGCGACGGCGCGACCGTCGGCACGCCGATGTACATCTCTCCGGAGCAGGCGCGCAACCCGCAGGACGTCGACGTGCGCGGCGACCTCTACTCGCTCGGCGCGACGCTCTACCACATGGCGACCGGCGTCGCGCCGTTCCGTGGGGACACCATGGCGGAGCTGATCACGAACGTGCTCAGCGAAGAGGCGCCGCCGCCGGACGCGGCGAACTCCGCGGTGTCGCCGGGGCTGTCGCTGGTGATCCGCAAGCTGATGGCCAAGAACCTCGCCGTGCGCTACCAGACGCCGCGCGAGCTGCTCGACGACCTGGACCGCATCGACCGCGCGCAGCCGCCCGCCGTCGACCCGGCGCGGCTCGCGGCGTCGCCGGACGACGCCGGCCGCTGGCTGCGGTCGGTCGGGCTCGGCGCAGCCGCGCTGGTGCTGGCGTTCGGGGCGTGGTGGGTCGGGCGGCAGATGGTCGAGCCGCAGCCCGCGGCTGTGGGCGCCGAGCAGTTCCTGGTGCAGCTGGACCGCGAGCTGTCTCAGATGTCCTCGGCAGGCGCCCGCGCGCTGCGGCTCCGCGACGTCGACGACGCTCCCAGCGGCGCGCTGCGGCCGCTGCAGGAGCGGCGCCAGGCGGCCAGCGCCGAGCTGCAGGCCGCGCTGGACCGCGCGCTGGACGGGTTCGAGGACGCGGGCCGCGAGCGGCTCTTGCGCTGGCTGCGCGACCCGCGCGTCTGGCCGGGCCTCGCCCAGTTCGAGCGCGAGGAGCTGTTGCCCGCGGTCCGCGCGGCGTGCGGGATCCACCTCGAGCAGCTGCCTTCGACCGTGCGCCTCGGACGCGTCGAGCGGCTCCGCCAGGCCGTCGGCGAAGCGCTCTCGACGCGCGACGCCGAGCTGTTGGCGCGGTTCGAACAGTACCTGGGGCGCGTCGTGCCCGGCCGCGCCGACGCCAGCGCGCGCGCGGGCAACTTCGCCGAGGCGGTCGGCTACTGGCGCGTCGCGCTGGCGACGTTCTGTGACGGCGTGCGCCAGCCGCTCCCCGAGCGGCTCGAACAAGGCCTCCGGCGCGAGCTCGCAGCGAGGCTCGACGCGGCGCAGGAGCCCGCGCTGGCCGCGCTGGAGCGCGCCGAGGGCGACGTGGCCCGCGCGCTGCTCGACCAGGTCGGCGCCGTGGCGGCAGATCTGCGGGAGCGGCTGCAGCGCGGCGTCGACCCCGCGCTGGTGCGCGAGGCGATCGACCGCCAGCGGCGGGACCTCGGCCACTTCTGGCCGCCGTCGTCGTCGTTCGTCGTCGGCCGCGACCCGTGGCCTGCGGCCGAGCAGCTGCTGATGACGGTCGAGGCCGCGACCGACGCGGCTTCGATCGAGCAGGCGGCGCGACGCTTCGAGCTCCGCTGCGACACGGCGTGGCAGGCGTTCTGTCGCGGGGACGCAGGCGCTGCGCGGTCCGTGCTGGCGGGCGCCGAGCCCGCGAGCGCTGCGCAGCAGCGTCAGCTGCAGGGCCACCTGCGATGCCTGCGCGCAGCGCGCGACGTCGGTCAGGCGCTGCTGCGCGCCATCGCGGCCCGCTCGCCAGCGCCGGTCGCATACCTCGCGGGCGCGGTCGAGCCGTTGGTCCTGCGCGTCGAGCCCGACGGCGAGGAGCTGCGCCTGCTCGGCGCGCCGGTGGACGAGCCGGCGCGCGCGCTGCGCCTGCCCGAGCTGCGGCTCGGCAACCTGCTCGACGCGCTCGGCCCGCAGCCGGGGCCGCTGCGCGACCTCGGCGCCGGGCCGCGGTCGCTCGGTCTCGTCGTGCACCGCCTCGCCGCCCAGGACGCGGGCGGCCTCGACAACTACGTCGACGCGCTCGTCGAAGCGGACCGCGCGTTCGTGCTCGACGAGGTCGCGCCGCGGCTCGAGCGCGCGCGCGGCGCTTCGCGGTCCAGCGAACCGGTCGATCTCGGCAGCCTGTTCGAGATGCTCGAGGAGTCGCTCCGCACCGTGGAGCAGGGCGGCTCGCCGCGCGAGCTGACGCGGGCGCTGCTGCGGCTCGAAGGCCGGGCCCGAGACGAGCTCCCCGGCGCGCAGGCGCGCGTGCTCCGCGAGGCGCGCGCGCGGCGCGACCTCGCGCTGCGTCGCGCGACCGCGCTGGCCGACCTCCAGTCGGCATCGCCGCGCGGCGCCCGCGCTGCGGTCGAGGTCGAAGACGGCGCGCTCGTCGCGAGCGTGACGATGCGGGCCGACGCGCTGCGCGGCGGCGCCGGCGAAGGCTGGCAGCGCCGCGACGACGTGGTCGAGTTCGCGGGCGGGCCGCGGCCGTTCGCGGAGCAGCCGCAGCTGGCGCTGCGCGGCGATCCCGGCCTGCGCGCGGCGGCGCGCCGCACGCGCCTCGAGGTCGAGTGCACGTTCCCGCGGTCGACGGTCGGCGACCGCAGCTCCCGGCTCGCCTTCGACGGCGTCGCCCTGATGCTGGTACTGGCGGCGAACGACAGCGTGCAGGTCGAGCTGATCGCCGGCGATCCGCTGGACGAACCGCGCGCGCGCCGCGCGTTCGTCAAGGCGCTCGCGGGCGCCTTCGGGCCGGCGCGGGCGACCGCGATCCCGGGCGCGCTGCACCGCCTGACCGTCGACGTGGTGCAGGTCGCGCCCAGCCAGGCCAACGTCAAGGTGGCGTTCGAGGGCAAGGAGCTGGTGCGCCAGCTGATCGGCTTCGACCCCAAGGCACAGGCGAACTTCGCGCTGCACCCTCGCCAGGAGATCGCTGTGCGCGAGGTGACGGCGCGAGCGTTCGGGCTCTGAGCCGCTGCTCAGCGCCTCGGCGGAGCCTGTGCGGGGCGACGGACAGGGTAGCCCTCGGCCACGCGGCGCGGCGTCCGGGGCGCGAGCAGCCGCCGCGCGGACCATCCTGTGCTGGGGTCGCCGGCGAGCCCCCTGGGCTCGGCGAGCGGCGCGGACTCGATGGTGCGCGCGGCCTGCTCGTACTCGCGCGCGAGCAGCTCGGCAGCCAGGGCCTGAGCCTCCTCTCCGCGCGCGCGGTGGAGCGCGCCGAGCAGCCGGTAGTCGAGCGCCGGCTGCGGCGCGTCGCGGCGCGCGCTGTGGAGCAGCAGCTCGCAGCCGCCGAGGTCGCCGGCGACCAGCTCGGTCAGCGCGTCGCCGCGGGCGTTGCCGGGGATGCGGCTGCGCAGCGCGTGCGCCCTGCGGCCGAGCGCAGCGCGCCGCATCGGATCGCGGTTGGTCCGCGCAGCGCGCTGGAGGTAGGCGACGGCCCGGGCTTCGTCTCCCGACGCGATCAGGTGCTCGGCGAGCTGCTCGTAGAGCGCGCTCGGTGCGCCCGGGATCCGCAAGGCGGCGCGCAGCAGCGCAGAGCGCACGTCGTCGCGTTCGCACTGGGCGGCGCGCGTCAGCAGGTCGCCCAGCCGCCACATGAGGAAGTTCGGCTCGTCGGCGCCCGGGCCGCCCCGGTTGGGGCTCGCGAGCAGCTGCAGCGTGCGCTCGATCACGGCGCGCGCCGTCGGCGCATGCGCGCGCGAGCTGTTCTGCTGCAGGCAGCAGCCTTCGCCACGCCGGGTGACCAGCACCTCGAGCGTGCCCTGACGCCGCAGCCCGAACCTGGCAGCCGGCGCGTCTTCGGGCAGCGGACGCCGATCGACCTGGACGCCGCCGCGCAGCGCGCCGCCGCGGAGCGTCAACAGCTGGTCGGCGCGCGGCAGCCACCGGCGACCCGGGCCCTGCTCGAAGGTCACCGCGTAGCCGTCCGGCGTCACGCGCACCGGCGCTGCGTAGCCGCGCGGATCGTCACGGCCGCTCGGCGCGGCATAGCCGAGCTGCTGCCCGATCGCCGCGGAGACCAGCGTCGCGACGACCTCGGCCGGCAGCGCACAGACGCCGTCGGCGTCGGGCCCGCGCGCGCCGACGACGCCGCACCCGGTCGTCGCCGTCAGCAGCGACAGGGCGGCGGCCAGCGAGGCGCTGCGGAGACGGCGAGGGAGCGACACGGCACCCGTTCCTTCGAGCGCCGCTCCCGCGGTCTCAACCGCGCGCGTCGGTCCGTCCCGCGCCGGGACCGGCCGGCGTCAGGACTCCGCGATCACGAACGCGGTCGCGGTGGCGTCGGTGTGCGTCAAGCTCACGTGCCAACGGCGGATCCCGAGCGCGGCGGCGCGCGCTGCGGTCGGGCCGTGGAGCAGGAGCTCCGGCGCGCCCTGCGCGCTCCTCTGCACCTCGATCTCCCGGAACGCGGTGCCGTCGGTCCAACCGGTCCCCAGGCACTTCATGGCGGCCTCCTTGGCGGCGAACCGCGCCGCGAACGACTCGGCGGGGTGGTGCCTCGCGCTGCAGTACGCGGCCTCGTCGGCCGTGAACAGCCTTCGGACGAAGCGCTCGCCGGCGCGTTCGTAGAGGCTCTGGATGCGCGCGATCGCCACCGCGTCGACGCCGACTGCGACGATCACCGGCGCGCCTCGGCGGCCAGCAGCTTCAGCGGGTGCACGGCCCCGTCACGGCCGAGCCGGAACGCGCGCACGTCGGCGCCGTCGGTGATCAGCTGCACGCAATCGGGCCAGAGCGTCTCGCGATCGCGCGTCGACGGCGCGCAGGCGCCGCCCGGGTGGCTGTGCGCGAACCCGACGAACGCGCGGCCGCGGCGCGCGAGCTCGCGTTCGGCGGCCAGGAAATCGGCAGGCGCGACCTCGAAGCGATCTGCGGCCGCGGCGACGTTCGGCACCGTGACCCCGTCGGTGACAGAGCGGAAGAGCA
>JBERSB010000212.1:0-30746 GCA_041236755.1 Luminiphilus sp.
GCCGACGGGCCCACAGAGGCGCGCGGTGCAGACGCCGTGACAGCGGCCGGTCGGCAACCCGAGCCAGGAGTGCATATCCCGTGGCGCGCCCTGCTGCGGCGCCCTAGCTTGGCGGCGTGGCAGGAACCCACGACCTCGCGACGGCCGTCCGAGCCGGCGACCGCGGCGCGCTGGCGCGCGCGATCACCCTGGTGGAGAGCCGCCGCGCGGCCGACGTGAGGGCGTCGGGGGGGCTCCTCGAAGCGCTGCTCCCGAGCACCGGCGGGGCGCTGCGCGTCGGCATCACCGGCGCGCCTGGCGTCGGCAAGAGCACCCTGATCGAGCGCCTCGGCCTGACGCTCTGCGACGCGGGACGAAGGGTCGCCGTGCTGGCGGTCGACCCGAGCTCGGTCGTGACCGGCGGCAGCATCCTCGGCGACAAGACGCGCATGGACGAGCTGAGCCGGCGGGCCGATGCGTTCATCCGACCGTCGCCGGGCGGCGGCACGCTGGGCGGCGTCGCCAGCCGCACGCAGGAGGCGACGCTCCTCTGCGAAGCTGCCGGATACGACGTCGTGCTGGTCGAGACGATCGGCACCGGGCAGTCCGAGGTCGCCGTGCACGGCATGGTCGACTTCTTCCTGGTGATGTTGAGTCCTGCCGCCGGCGACGAGCTGCAGGGCATCAAGCGCGGCGTCATGGAGCTGGCCGACGGCGTGCTCGTACACAAGGCCGACGGCGACCTGCTCGCCGCCGCGAACCGGACGGCGCAGCAGTGCATGGTCGCGATGCGGGTCCTGCACGCGGGCGATCGCGCGCCGCCCGCGGTCGTGCTCGGCTCGTCGGTCACAGGCGACGGCCTGCCCGAGCTGTGGCAGGAGGTCGAGTCCTTCGTGCAGCGGAGCCGTGACGGCGGCGCATTCGACGAACGCCGACGACAACAGGCCGTCAGCTGGCTCGAGCGCGCGCTGCGCGACGCGCTGCTCGAGGAATTCCTCGAGGCTCCCGAGGTCGTCGCAGCGCTCGAGCAGGCGCGCCGCCGGGTCGCCGCGGGCGAGTTGGTCCCCTCGGTCGCGGCGCGGGAGCTGATGGCGCGCGCACGGGGTCTCTGAGCAACGCCGACCCGCTGCCGGGTCCTTGCTGCGAAGCCCCGCGGCCGCTCCCCGCTCGCCCCGCTACTTGGCGCCCGCTGCTTCGAACAGCGGGTGCGACTTGTGCACGTCGCCCGAGCCGAAGTTCTGCACCCAGTAGCGGCCGTTGGCGCCGATCCCGATCTCACGATGGTTGGGCGAGAGCAGGTTCCGGTGGTGTCCGGACGAGTGGCACCACGCGACGTGCGAGGCCATCGCGCCGCCGGTCAGCGCGATGTTCTCGCTGACGCCGAACTCGTAGCCCGCGAGCCGCATGCGATCGTTCGGGGTCTTCCGACCCGGCGTCGGCGACATGTGCGCGAAGTAGCCGAGCGTCGACATCTCGTCGGCGTGCCCCTGCGCGCCGCGGCAGGCGCTCGGGACAGCCGCGAGCGGCCGATGGCCGAACATCTCCCGGTAGTCGTTGGTGATGCGCAGCAGCGCGGTCACGGCGACCGGCCACTCGCCCTTCGCCGCCTCGTTGTAGGCGCGGATCTGCCGCCAGTAGGCGTGCTGCGCGCGCTCGCCAGGCGTGAGCGAGAACGTCTGGAGCGTGACCGTCGCGTCCGGTTCGAGCGCGCGCGCCCACGCGACCGGCTGCAGCAGGCCCGCGGCGGACGCGCCGTCGGGCACGGCGTCGATCCGGCCGAGCTGCTCGGCCATCCAGTCGAGCCGCTCGAGGTCCACGCCGAACTTGCGGCTGACCTTGACCTTCAGGCTGGACCCCTGCCACAGCCCGCGCAGCGCCGCGACGCGCTCGTCGACCTCCTGCTGGACCTCGTGGTACTCGGCGGCCTTGGCGCCCGAGACCGCCGGCGGGCGGTAGGGATAGAAGTAGCGGACCTCGTCGTAGATCAGCGCCTTGGCGTGCGCGCGCGCGTCGTCCAGCACTTCGCGCGCAGCCGTCAACTTGTCGACTTGCTTCCGGAGCGTGCTTCGCTGGACGGCTTCGATCTGCGCAGTAAACGCCTGCAGCATCGCCGCCCCCAGCGCCTCGCGATCGAGCTCGCCTCGGGCGAGGGTCTCGGCGACGAAGTCGTCGCGCGCGGCGGGGTCGCGCGCACGCAAGGCGGCCTTCAGCGCGGACGCCAGCTCCTTGCTGCGCGCCTCGAGCTCGATCTGGCGCGTGGACACGAACCCGTCCTTTCGCAGCTCGTAGGTCGCGCCGCTCGCGTCGTCGCCGCGGCCGCGCGCGATCACGCCGTCGACCACCGACTTCCACTTCGCTGCGTCACCGCGGACGAGCTCGCCGAGCACCTGCTCGGCGGCCTCGGCCTCACCGTTCTTGTAGAGCAGGGCTGCGAGTCCGAGCGCAGTCTTGCCCGCGGCCTTGATCTGTCCGGCGACGCGGAGCATCCCCTCGACGTCGACGTCGGACCACTCGAGCGGCGCCTCACCGCTCGCCGACCCGGCGATCACGCGGCCATCGGCGACGCGCAGCAGCGACAGCTCGCGACCGGCGTGGTCCGTGACGGTGAGCGACGCTCCTGCCTCCACGGCAGCGACGACCGCGTCGTTCCAGCCGGCGAGCAGCTCGGACTCCTCGGCGCGCGTGCGCAGCCGTTCCGCGAACTCGGCGTCGCGCGCGCGCACGGCCGCTGCGGCCTCTCGCAGCAGCGCCGCCGCCGCCCCGTAGGCGCCCGCCTCCTCGGCCGCGCGGATCTTGTCCATGTGGCTGCGCAGGCTCGCCAGGGTCTTCAGGCGCACGGCCTCGCTGACCGGCTGCGCGCCGCCGCCCGCGGCGACCTGCACAGCAGCGCGCGCGCGCTCCCGCGCCACAGCCTCCAGCCTCGTCAGCTCGGTCCCGATGGCCGCGAACGCGATGCTCGCCGGGTAGCGCTCCCGGCCCTTGGCGAGCACCTCGACGGCTTGTTCGACCTGCCCGGCCTGCTCGGCGCGGGCCGCCTCGGCGAGCAGCGCCTGCATCGCTACCGCGGCGCGCTCTCGCACGCTGGTCTGGGCACCGCGCAGCAGCGACAGCTCGGCAGGCGTCGACGCCGTCTCGAAGCCCGCCTGGATCAGGGCTTCGGCCTGCGCGAACTGCCCGGCAGCGCAGCAGCGGTCGATTTCGCTGCGCTCGACCTGCGGCGCGCGCACCGGATCGCGTGCCTGCGCGGCGGCGGCCGACGCAGCGGGCACGCGGGCGACTGCGTCGTCGCCTGCGCCAGGTCCGGCTCCAGCCGCCGCGCCGGCGCCTGCCGCAGGGACCGCGCTCGCCGCAGCCTGTTCGTCCCGCTGGGTGATCAACGCGCGGAGCCGCCCCCGCACCTTGCGCGCCGCGAGCCGCTCGTCGGCAGCACCCGCTGCCTCGAGACGCCGCAGCTCCTTGTTCCAGTCCGCGTAGTTGCGCGCGTCCTCGGGGTCGAGGACCTCGAGCTCGAGGCGCTCCTCGGTCTCGTCGACCATCGTCAGCCGACGGTCGACCTCGTCGAGGCGCCGCAGCCGGTCGTCCTCGGCCCCGGCCCACTGCCGTCGCAAGCGCGCCGACTCCAGCTTGGCCTCGTCGAGCTGGCCGCGCAGGCGCAGCCCGTCGACCAACGCGATCATGCTCTGGACCTCGGCGCGGTCGTCCTGGTTCAGCACGAGGAACGCGCCGGCAGCTACCGCGAGCACGGCGACCAGCGCAGCGGCCAGCCCGCCCTTGCGCGAGCTGCCCGACGCCGGCCTGCGCGCGCTCGCCCGCTGAGGCGTCTTTTCCCGGGGCTCGGGCTCAGGCGCGAACGAGGTCTCGACCGGGCGCACGGCGGCGCGTCCGACGATGAGCACGCACCTGCCGACCTCGAGGCGATCGCCTGGCTGGAGCTCCGCGGCCTGCACCGACGCGCCGTTGACCATGACCGCAGCTACGGCGCGCAGCCTCAGGCAGCCGTCGTCCAGTTCGAGGTGCGCGTGCACGTCGGCGACGCCGTCGTCCCGCAGCTGCAGGTCACACGTGTCGGCCGCGCCTAACGACGTGCTCGGCTGTTCGACGGGATGGCAGGAGGTCGTGCCCGAATCGAGGATCTGCAGCGTGAACATGCTTCGGCGAGCGGCGCCGTCGAGGGGTCGGAGACCGCGCCGGAAGGCGAGTCTAGCGGTTCTGCGCGATCGTGGGCACACCCTCTCGGCGCAACCAGATCGAGCCGATCTGGCCCTCGGTCTGCGCGGCCTCGGGAACGAGGTCGGTCGCCATCGAAGCGCGCGCGATCCTCACCACCGGCAGCCGCGCGAGCAGGCGGCGCAGCTCGACGAACTCCCTCGTGGTCTGGTTCGCGACGACCAGCCAGCCTCCCGGGCGCAGCGCCCGGACGGCGCGCTCGACCAGGCGCTGCGGCCGCATGCGAGAGAGCGGCGCGCCCCAGCGCAGGCACGCATACGGCGTCAAGAACGGGAAGAACAGCGTGACCACGTCCTGCTCCGGCAAGCGGACCGCGGTCGCGTCCGCCACTTCGTAGCACGCCTCGACTTCGCCTGCGCTCGCCGCTGCCGCGCGCGCGCAGCCGTGGTCGGCGCGCGAGTGGCCGTCCTTGTAGACGCCGTGCCCGTCGAGCTCGACGCCGCGCAGCACCACCCGGCGCGCTCCGTCGGCGCCCGCGCGCGAGAGCCACTGCGCCAGGGCCGGCGCGTAGTGGAAGTCGCCGGCGCACAGGTCTGCGGCGCGCACGACGCCGTCGGCCGATCGCGGCACCGTGAGCTTCCCTGCGAGCCGTTCGAGCTGCAGGAGGCGCGCGTAGTTGCGGGCGCGCACAGCGGGACCGAGGCCCGTGAGCCCGGCCGCCACCTCGAACTGCGCTTCGAGCTCGGCTGCGCGCCGCTCGAGCCGGGCCCGCAGCGGCGCGGTGGCCCAACCGAAGGTGGGCGCCGCCGCGTCGCGCGCGGGCCCCGGAGCGCCCCTGCCCCACTTGAGCGACGAACGCAGCGCGAAGCCGAGCTCGTTCGCGGGCGCCCGCAGCAGCGAGAGGCCCTTTTGCAGCGCGCGGGACATGCCCACATCATCGACCGTTCCGCCCGGTGCGCCTGAGCCGACGCGGCGCCGACGCCGCTCAGCGCGGCGTCTCGGGGAACTTCAGGTACGGAAGGCGCACGCCGTCGAACTCGAAGTTGTCGATCCGCAGCTCGGGCGGCGGCTCGAAGCCCGCGCCGCCCTCGAACGCGATCAGGTCGTTCTGCTCGACGCCGTCACCGGAGACCCCGAGCGCGCCGACGAGCTGGCCGTTCTTGTAGAGCGGGACCGAGCCCGGGAAGAACGTCAGGCCGTTCTGGTAGCCGGGGTCCGGCGCCTCGTTGCCCCAGCGGTTGACCTGCTGCGGGAGCTGGTTCAGCAGCGCGAGGTTGTAGAGCGGACCGGGCGCGGTGTTGCCCGCCGCCGGCGTGAAGTTGGGCAGCGCGGCGATGTACTCCGCCTGGCTGAACGTGCCGCCGATGCCCGGCGGGTAGAACGGCTGGGAGAGGAACCCGAGCGTGCGCGTAGTGAGCGCGACTCCGCGGTCCTGTCCGGTCGGGTCTGTGGGGAACCCGGCCCAGGCGTCGCCGAACGGGAAGTCGAAGCCGTTGTTCACCAGCGCGTTGGCGAACGGACCGCCGGGGCGACAGTAGTAGACCGTGCTGCGGGCCTTGGCGGGCACCACGTCGATGGCGTCCGTCAGCGTGTCCTCCATCCGGTAGTGCGCCAGGATGAGGCCGCGGGTGTCGACGACCGTCGCGATGATCTTGGCCGAGCTGCCGAGCGGCAGCCGCACCTGCGCGCGCGTGATGTTCGCGCTGTCCACGCACTGCGCGATGATCCGCTCGACGTCTTCCTGCTCGAGGACCTCGCCGCCGAAGCCGTCGACGCCCTGCCGCGGCCCGATGAGGTAGCCGAACGGGTCCTCGCGGCCCGCGCGCGTCGGGTCGCCCGCGAAGTTGGTGAGGAAGAAGCCCGGCGCGTTGTTGCGGGTGGCCGTCCCTGCAGGCCGCTCCACCTGCTGCACGTAGGGCAGCAAGATGCCGACGATGGTGATCGCGCCCTCGAAGGGGATCGCGTCGAAGAAGAAGCTGTCCCCGCCGAGCTCTCGTCCCGACGCGCCCTCTACGGCAGCGAACTCGGCGGTGGCGACGTCCGGGTTGCCAGCGGCGTCGAGCACGTAGACGCCGACACCACCCACCAGGCGGAGCACGCCGCTGGCGTTGGGCTTGAACAGCGGGACCGCGCCCGGCAGCAGCGTGATCCCGGGACTCGGGAACGACCCGTCGAGGTTCCGCGACGGGTTGAAGAAGATGTTCGCCGCGTTGGGGTCGGGCAGCGGCTCACCCGGCGGGCCGGGCTGCGCGTTGTTGGTGTTGAAGATCGTCGGGGGATTGGTCAGCGCGGTGACCACGTTCGCGCCGCGGTTCGTCGAGTTGATCTGCCACAGCGGGCCCTGCGGCACGCCGGCGACGCCGGTGCACCTACGCGTCGGCGCGATCACGCTGTTCGCAAACGGGCCGAGACCCGTGCGCTGCGGCACCTGCGACGCGATCAGCTCGTTCGCGAACGTCGGCGGGAAGTGGAACCGGCTCAGCGTCTCCACCGTGCGCGACGACAGCGGCGCCTGGCTGTTGGAGAAGAACGAGGTCGTGCGCGCGAGGCTCTGGGCGATGTTGTCCGCGTCCTGCACGTCGGTCGCGTCCACGGCCGTGGTGCTGAAGGCGCCCAGCACGTCGCCCGTGCGGTCGGTGACCGCCACGTGCAGGTCCGGAGCGTCGACGCTCAACACCGCGCGCACGATGATCGCCGCGACGTCGGCTTCGCTCAGCGGCGTCGCGGGCCCGCCGGTGGCGAAGACGGTCGGCAGGGACGTGCCGTTGGAGTCGCACGAGCTCAGCCCGAAGGTGCCGGCGGTCCCGAGCGCTGCCAGCAGCACCAGCGCGCTCCCGCGCTTGATTTCGAAGGTCGCGGCCATGGCTACCAGGTCGTCAGAATGTTGGTGAACACGTTGTAGCGGATGTCGTCCGCGTCGTAGATGCGCGTGAAGCCGTCGTCCGGGAACAGCGCCGAAGCGCCGAACTGCAGGATCACGTTGTTGGTGAGGAACGGGCGGTACTGCGTGCCGAAGAACACCTCCGTGCCGATCGACTTGTCGACGTCGGCCGCCTGCAGCAGGTACTCGAGCGAGCTCGTGTCGTCGAAGCGCAGGTACGTGAAGCCCGCCTGCGCGCGCCACTTCGGCGTCAGCTCGAAGTCTGCGGCCGCACCCAGCAGGATCACGCCCGGGTTGACGAAGTTCGACTGGCCCTGCGTCTTGCTGGTCTGCAGGTCGGCGAGCGGGCTGAACGGCTGCGTCAGCGACGTGCCGACGAACTTCAGCGCCTGGCTGTTCCAGAAGGAGAACTGGCCGCCGCCGAAGTTCGGCGCGTCGTTGATCGCGTCGAAGCCGCCCGCGTCGCCGTCGCGCGGGTCGTCGTCACCCGACGCCCACAGGAAGAACGCGCGCGGCCGCCACCAGTCGATGTCGTAGCTGACCTCGAGCGCCGCCAGGGTCGCGTCGATCTCGACGCTGCGCGCGGCGATCTCGTTCTGCGCCTCGTCGCCGAACGCCTTGTAGAGCGCGTGCGTGATGTTCCAGCGGCCGAAGTGGCCCTCGCCGGCCCAGCCGAGGTAGTAGCTGTCGATCTCGTTCGGCGTGAAGTTGCCGACGGGCTTCGGCGAGATCAGGAAGTTGTTGTCGTCGAACTCGAAGCCGCGGCGGTCGTTGTTGTAGTGGAACGACAGCGACGGCGTGTAGCCGAGCACCGGCCAGTCCTGCCGGTAGACGTTGGCGATGAAGATGTTCTGGTCGCGGCCCTCGAACTTGTTGAGCTGCGAGTTGGTGTCCTTGTCGAGCGTGTCGAACAGCGCGACGTTGTACTGCCACTTGTTGTTGTCGGCGTTGCCGAACAGGCGGATGCCCGGCTGGCTGTCCTCGAAGATGAAGCCGCGGAAGTCGCTGCGGAAAGGCAGGATGCCGACCTCGAGCGACATGAAGTCGTAGCGGTCGTTCCAGTCGAAGAGGTGGTACTCGAGGAACGCCTCCTGCACCGCGACGTCGTCGCGGGTCCGGGTCGTGCCCTGCGACGGATCGATGACGACGACCCCGACCTCCTGCACGTCGAGGCGCGTCACGTTGAAGACCGGCGTCACGCGCACCCGCCAGTCGACCGGCTTGAACGCCTGCTGGCCGCGGAACAGATCGAACGAGACCGCGAGGTCGTCCTGGAAGAACGTCTGCTTGCCGTCGCCGAAGAACGTCTGCGCGACCGGACCCGGGCCGGTGATGCCAGACGGCGTCGGCACGTCCCGGGCCTCGAAGAACAGCCGGTTGGTCGCCGTCAACGCGAAGAACAGGTCCTCCGTCTCGAAGATCGGGAAGTCCCCCTTCAGCACGTTCTGCCGGTAAGGATTCCATGCGCTGGCGCGCTCGTTGATCGAATACGGCGGCGGCTCGATGCCGCCCACCCCGCGCCCAGGCGCGAACCAGCGGGAGCCGATCGGCGCGAAGTCCTGGGGCGTCGGCGCGGTACCCTGCTGTGCGCAGACAGGCGACGCGCTGACCAGGGTGAGCAGAGTCAGCAACTGGCGATCGACCCGGCGTGTCATGCAGTCCTCATGTAGCTGGCGGTGTGACCTCTCGCGGATGCAATTGGAACCGCGCGCAGGCCTACACACCAGCACGAATCAACGCCTTCGGCAGCGGACTTTTGCGTTGCTGGTTCGCTTCCGGCGCGAACCCCCTTAGCATCCCCCGCGCGCTCATGCCTCGCTTCCAACTGCTCGTAAAGGAACCCGGCAAGGAACCTCACGTCGTCAAGCTGGGGGACCCGATCGTGATCGGTCGCGGCAAAGCCGCGGACGTAACGGTTGCCGACGAAGAGGTCGGGCGCAAGCAGTTCGAAATCCTCGTCACCGCGGGATTCGTCGTGCTGAAGGGTCTAGGCAAGACCAACCCGACACGGGTCGGCGACAGTCTGATCCAGGCGGGCGAACAGACGACGATGGCGTCGGGGACGATCATCCGTGTCGGCAAGTCCGAGTTCGTCGTCGAGGACGCCGAGAAGACCGAGCAAGGCGTCGCTCCCAGGGCGCCGCATCCGGACCAGACGATCGTCAGCGCCAATCCGTCGAGCGCTGCGCCGCCCGCAGCGATCCCGGCGACGAGCGCGCAGGAGCCGGGACCCGACCAGCAGGAGACCGCTGAGGGCGACTTCGGAATGACCATGGCAAAGGGCTTCCGCCCAGGTGCAGCGCCGCCACAGCAACCGCCCACGCCAGCACCTCCGCCAGCTTCCACGCAGCAACCGGCAGCGGGCGCGGACGAGGACTTCGGCATGACCATGGCAAAGGGCTTCCGCCCGGGTGCAGCGCCGCCGGCAAGCGCTCCGGGCCGGCCTGCCACGCCGCCGCAGCAACCGCCCACGCCCGCGCCTCCGCCCGCGCCCACGCAGCAACCGGCAGCGGGTGCAGACGGGGACGGAGACTTCGGCATGACCATGGCAAAGGGCTTCAGACCCGGCGCTGCGCCGCAAGCAAGCGCTCCGGTCCCGCCTCCGAGCCCGCCGACACCACCGAAGGCGCAGACGAGCGCTCCGAGCGAAGCCGCGCCGCAAGCAGCGACTTCTGAACCCCCGTCATCCGCGGCTGCACCTGCTGGAGCGGCACCTCGACAAGACGCAGCACCAGCGACCCCGGAGCTACCGCTTACCGATGTCGCTGCCTGGTGTCCGCGGGTGTTCGTCAAGGGCGAGGGCTTCAAGCGCAACCTCGCGTTGGGCAGATCGAACAACTTGCTGGGGCGGGCAGCCGACGCCGACGTGCAGCTCGAGCACGCTTCGGTCTCCGATCGGCACGCCGAGATCCGCTTCGACGGATCTCGCTGGAGCATCGCCGACTGTGGGAGCGCCAACGGCACGATCGTCGACGGGCAGGTGCTGACGAACGCTCCGGTCGAGCTGTCGCGAAACTCGCTGGTCTGCGCCGGCGCGCTCCGCATGGTCTTTCTCTCCGTAGCGCCGGGGACCGCTGCGCGCGGAGGTCGCGAGGAGGACCGAGCCCTTGACGGCCTCATCAAGTCCGGCCGCATCGACGCGCAGACAGCTCGCGAGGTCCGCCGGGTGGCGCGCAGCGAAAGCGGCCAGTCGATCGCAGAGATCGTGCTGCGCGATACGCCTGTATCCGCGACCGACTGGGCCAGCGCATGCGCGACCGCGCGCTCCCGACCGTCTCTGCTCCGGCGCCTGCTCAGGATCCTGTCCTTCGGACTACTGTGACTGCGCCTGCGTCGCCGCCTCGATGAACCTCGCCTTTCGGCGCTCCCACCACGCAGTGGTCGCGACCGTCACGGTCGCAGGATTCATCGCGTGGCACCTATTCGCCGGTAGCACCTTCGGCGACCGCGCAGACGAGAACGTCTGGTTCCTGCTCACGACCGGATGGTTCGCGGTCGCGGCATACGTGACGCTCGCGCTCTACGCGGCGCGGCGCGCTGCACACCGGCTCCGGCTGAGTCCGGAGTTCGGCTGGCAGGCGAAGCTGCCCCAGCTCGAGCAGGCGCAGACCGAGCTGACCGAACTCGAGAACCGCATCGCGCGACGCGAGCTGGCCGGCGAAGCCGCCGCGCAGCGCGCTGCCCGCGACATCCTGCGTCGCAACGACGTCCACCGCGTCCTCCACGTCGATGTGCAGGCTGCACCCGAAGGCCTGGGGCTGCTGCGCATCGACGTGCAGCCGCGCAACGCCCTGGGCACGATGGCCAGCTGGCTGTCCGCGCACGTCTGGTACGGCGTCGCGGCGGCGGCGCTGGTCTGGTTCCACGGCGGCGGGCGCTGCGGCTCGACGATGGGGCTGCTGCTGAACGGTCTGAGCTACTTCGTCATCGGGAGCGGGCTCCTCGGCGCGATGTTCTGGGCGCTCGGACCGACATGGCTGACGCGCGCCGAGCGCGAGCTGTCGATCGAGAAGGCGTCCGCCCTGCGCGAGCACTTCGACCGCAAGTGCCGGGACGCCGAAGACGCCATGGCGTCAGCACCCGCGCGCCGCGAGGCAGCTACAGCAGCGGTCGCGGAGTGCGAAGCCGCTGCCGCCGCCGCGGCCGCCGCCGCCGAAGGCAGCAAGGACAAGAAGCTCACCAAGGCGAAGAAGGACGCCGACAAGGCGCTCAAGAACGCCAAAGCAGAGGTCGCGGCGATCGACAAGGAGGCCACAGCGCTGCCCGCAGAGGTCGCCGTCCTCCAGGGTCAGCGCCAGCGCGTCCGCCGGGAGTCCGCGAGGCTCGAGCGCTACCGGGCGTTGCTGCGCGGCTGGCGCCTGTTCCATGTCCCTTGCTCCGTCGCGCTGCTGGCGCTGGTCGCGGTGCATGTGTTGAGCATCTGGTACTACTGACTCCAACTGCCTGATCCGACCATGGTCACCGCCTCTGCCAAGATGGATGCGCTGCTCGCGACCTCGCTGTTCGACGGCGTCGACGACGAGCTGCTGGACGGGCTGAGAGTCGAAGCCAGGATCACCGACGGCGTGCACGAGTGGGAGCCCGGCAGCGCTCCCCGCGCGGGCTTCCTGACCATCCACGACCTGCGCGAGGGCGACGTGCTCGCGACGCAGGGAGAGCTGGCCACCAGCTTCGTGGTGGTGCTGCAAGGCCATGTCCAGTGCGTGCAAGCACGGGCCGGACGTGACGTCTACGAGCACCGTCGCTACGGACCAGGCGAGTGGTTCGGAGAGGTCACAGCCGTCAGCAACACGCCGGCGCTCGCGACCTACCGCGCGGACTCCGAAGCGCAGGTCGCGAAGATCGATCCGCGCATGTTCAAGCGCCTCTACGCAGAGGACGAGACGTTCCAGCAGCGCATCGACGCCGGCTACCTCGACAACCTCGGCTTGCACCTGAGGCTGTCGCCGCTCTGCAAGGGCCTCGACGACCGCGCGGTCGAGCAGCTGCAAGAGGAAGCCGAGCTGGTCAGCTTCGAAGACGGCGAAGTCGTCATCGAACAGGGCACGCCCTGCGAGCACGTGTTCCTCGTGCGCACCGGCGGGATCGCCTGCGTCGTCGACTGGCGCGGCGGCGAGCGCACGCTGGCGTTCTACAAGGGCAACGCCACGTTCGGCGAGCACACGCTGCTGAGCGAAGGGGCGACGTGGCCCGCGAGCTACCGGACGCTGATGCAGACCACCCTGATCAAGCTGCCGAGGACCTCCTTCTCGGAGCTGTCCAGGGGAGCCCAGGCCGACCTGAAGCTCGCGGCCAACCGCCTCGTGGGCGAGGGCGACGCGCGCACAGCGGAGTCGGGCGCGGCCAACGAAGTGGGCCCGCGCAGCATGCTCGACGAGCTGTTCGTGATGGTCGAGCGCGAGTCCGTCAAGGGCGGGCGGGCCCTGGTCATCGACCGGACGCGCTGCGTGCGCTGCAACATGTGCGTCGAGTCCTGTGAGGCCGTGCACGACGACGGCATCCCGCGTCTGTCCAAGATCGGCACTCCGATCGCGACCGACGAGGTGCTGATCACCGCCTGCTACCACTGCGAGACGCCGCAGTGCATGTTGTCCTGCGACTACTCGGCGATCCGTCGCGACGCACAAGGAAGGGTCCGCTTCGAATACGACATGTGCGTCGGCTGCGCGGGCTGCATCGACGGCTGCCCGTACGGCGTCATCCGGCTGGTGGAGAAGAAACCTGCGCCGCCGCCGCCGACGCTGCTGCAGAGTCTGCCCTTGATCGGTCGGCTCTTCGGCGCGCCCGTCCCGGCAGCGCAGCAAGCGGCCGAAGCGCTCGACGGAGACGGCGTCCCCGTGAAGCCGCGCTCGATCGGCGCCGGCGGCACGGCCTCGCCCGTCAACGGCAAGACCATCAAGTGCGACCTCTGCGCAGGGCTGCCCTTCGAGGCCTGCGTCTACAACTGCCCCACCACCGCGATCCTCCGCAAGGAGCCGCAGGACCTGTTCGATCGGAGGGGACGATGACGGCAACCAACTGGCGCATCGAGGTCTACCACGGCAACGACGAGCTCTCGTTCGAGGGCACGATGATCGTCATCGGCGGGCGCAACGACGCCGACGTCGTAATCCGCGACGTGATGGTCGCCGACCGCCACTGCGTGATCAGCTACGAGGGAGGTTTCGTGCTGAGGGACGCGGGCTCCGTCGTCGGCACGTGGGTCCGAGGCGAGCCAGCAGCACCCGCCGCGACGCTCTGTGACGGCGACGAAGTGGTCGTCGGCAGCACGCGCATCGCGGCCTCCGTTCGAGAAGACGACGGCCTCGCGGTGCTGACGCTGCGCACCGATCCCCAGGCGTTCTGGTGGAAGCGGCCGGGCAAGGGCGCGTTCGGCAACGACCCGGACCGGCTCGCGCTGAGCGAGGCGCGCTTCGGCAGGTTCCCGGCGCTCAAGCTGTCCAACCGCGTCGCGATGATCGCCGGCGCAGCGGTGCTGCTGGGCGCCACGTTCGTCAGCTCGGTCATGGAGCCGCTCGCCGACCCCGGACCGCTGATGCCGTCCCACGCGCTCGTGACCGCGGCGGCGGTCGACGACCCGCGCATCCACGCCGGCCTCACGCGCTGCGTCGAGCTCTCGGGCGAGCAAGGCTGCAACGTCTGCCACACGACCGGCAGCGGCACGCCGGAGCAGAAGTGCGCGCAGTGTCACGGCCTCGAGGGCGACATGGGCCACCCCGACTCCTGGCGCCACCCCTACCTGGTAGACGGTGAGGTCCCAGACCAGGAGCACTGCGTTCTGTGCCACACGGACCACAACGGCGGCACCGACCGCAAGCCTGTCTCCGACACGCTCGTCGGCGATTGCGAGGCGTGCCACGGCGCCGAGACCCAGACCCTGAAGGACAAGGTCCGGCTGCCGCCGCTGGTCCAGCCGCTCGCGGCGTTCGAGGACCTCCGCTTCCCCCACAGCAAGCACCTCGCCAAGGAGATCGAGTGCGGCGTCTGCCACCGCATCGCCGACGAGGTCCGCGCGACGTTCGACGAGGGGCTGCCCGACGATCCTGCGCGACACGACTACGCCGAGGTTGCCTACGCGGTCTGCGCGACGTGCCACGTCGACGGCGCAGCGCCGGTCAACATGACGGCCGCGCAGCAGATCTCGTGGCGGAAGGAAGCCGCCAACCACCAGTGGCGCGTCGACTGGCACGGCACCGAGGCCGAAGACGGCGCGAAGTGCCTGCAGTGCCACACGCAGACGCGGCGCAAGCAAGAGGACGTGATCGGCCCGGAGATGAAGACCGTCCCGCGCGGCGACTGGTCGGCCGACCTCTACCGCAGCGAGCGCGCCCTCTACGTCAACCAGACCCGCTCCCACGACGACCAGTTCGCGGCGCACGCCGGCGGCAGGAAGTGCGTCGAGTGCCACCTCGACAACCGCGTCGCGACCTCGGCGCCTAGCGAACGGCCGGCGCGGCCGTTCTGGCACGGGCTGCACCTCGCGGCGGGCGCGATGCGGCCCACCGACGACGTCGACGCCGCGCAGTGGAGCGCGAACACCGCGCAAGGGTGCGTCTCCTGCCACAGCGACCTCGGCAGCCCCGACGCCGACCATCTCACCCCGTTCGACCCGTCGCAGCCGGCGAGCAGCTACCACTGGCCGCAGAGCCCGTCCGAGCAGGCCGCCTGCAAGGAGTGCCACCGCGAAGGCGACGCGCTGCTCCCGCTGGTGGCCGTCGCGCCGGCGCGCAGCGACGCGACCGCGTCAGAGCGCCCGGACTTCCCCCACGACGTGCACGTGATGAGCGCGGCGTTCGGCCAGGACGGGACGCTCGCCAAGGGCTGCTTTGCCTGCCACGAGTTCTCGGCCCCGGGAGCAGACGGGCCGTTCACGCAGGTCCCGCGCGCGCTCCCTCGTGCCATGGACTGCACGAGCTGCCACACCGGTCACGACGACATCGGCGGCGGCGACTGCCAGCAGTGCCACCCCAAGGTCGCCGACCGCGGCAACTCGTTCCTTTGGCAGGCCAACGTCGACGAGCCCCGGAGCCTGCGGCCGTGGCCGACCCAGAACGGCTTCCAGCACCTGAGCCCTGGACACGTCAACGAGGACTGCGCGGCCTGCCACGACGCCGCCCGGCTCATGCAGACCGAGACGCTGGGCGACCTGCGGGTGCCCGACGAGTCCGAGCAGCTGTGCCGCGACTGCCACTTCAAGAAGCAGTACCACTGGCGGTAGGCCCCCAACGTGTGGGGACTCCGTGCGCTAGCCGCGAGGCGGCCAGGGCCTAGCGGCCGCGCGCGTTGACGCCGGGCCAGCCCGCGAAGTCGTTGCCCAGCCGCTCCCGGGTCGCGTCCGCCGCGGGACGGTACTGGTTGTAGCGACCGATCCCGGGCCCGCCCCCCATCGGCTTCCAGTGGCAGCTCATGCAGCCGACCTGCTCGCCGTCCTTCTCGAACGACGCCTCGGGCGCGCCGTCGTGGAAGCGTCGGCCGCGGGGGCGACCGGAGTAGACCACGTTGGTCGGCGCGACCTCGATCGACGCGAGCAGCGCAGCGCCCTCGGGCTGGTCGGCTCTGTGGCAGTCGACGCAGCGGCTGCCGAGCGGGTGGTGCTGCCGCGCGACAAAGCCACCGAACTCCAGCGGCTCGATCGCATAGCGCGGGTCGGACTCGGCGGCGAGCGTCCCGCGGATCGCAGGCACGTCGTCGACCTCAGGGGACGCCGCGTCGTGGTGGCAGTTCGCGCAGCTCTCGACCTGCTCGTCGTAGACGTGGTGCAGCGTGCGCAGGCGCGCGAGCACCTGAGCAGCCCCGGTCGCGACGAGGTCCCCGACCGGCCCCTCGCGGCTGGAGTCGTGGTTATGGCAGTCGCTGCAACGCAGCGCCGACTCGAGCGTGACGATGTCGTCCTCGCCGCGCTCGTGGCAGGCGGTGCAGTCCAGGTGCGCTACGTGCTGCTTGTGCGGGAAGGCCACGGCGGACCGCGGCTGTGGCCGCTCCTGCGCTTCGACCTGCTCGACGACCTGGCTGCCCTTGTGGCAGTCCGCGCAGACGCCGAGGTCGTAGGTGCGGAACGACGCGTCCGCGAGCGCGCCGGACGACTCGGCCGTCACCGCGCTCTTGTGGCAGCCCACGCACTGCGCGCTGTCGAAACCGTCGCCCGGCGGCGGCAGGTGCGTCTCGTGGCGGAACTGCTTGTCGATCAGCCTCGTCGGCAGCGCCGGCACGGCGGCGCGGTGGCAGGCGCTGCAGTCCTTGTCCAGGTCGCCCGTGATGTAGGGGTGCGTCTGCCCGTCGAAGACATACGTCTTGCTCGTCCATCGCGCGACGGGCACCTCGGGGCGCGTCGCCAGCATGTCCTTGGCGCCGAAGACGTGGCACTGGTCACAGCGCTGCTCGATCCAGCCGCTGAGGTCGCCGCTGTTGGACGTGTGCAGCGGCGCGCGGCCTTCGACCAGCTCGCCCGTCTGCCAGGCCGGCACCGCGTGGCACTCCTGGCAGTTGCGGTAGCGGTGCTTGCTCTGCTCACCGTCGAACGGGAAGTCTCGGCCGGGGAAGCCGGGCCGCTCCGGGCCGTATTCGTGGCAGTGCTGGCAGCTCCGGTCGAACGCCCCCTCGAACGGCGCATAGCCGCTCTCGAGACAGACGCCCTCGCTGCGCTTTGCGTCGAAGTGGTCGGCGTGCGCGAACGCGCCGAGCGACCAAGAAGGTCGCCGCGCGCCGGCCTCGGGGTCTGCGGCCGGGTTCGGCGCGCCGCCACTGCGCTGGTGGCACTCCGCACACTGGGCGACGTCGATCGCGCCGGTGCCGACTTCGTCCGCCGCCGCGCCCGGGATGCCGCTGTGGCACTCCTTGCAGCTGAGCTGTTGGTGGTCGCCGTGGGCGAAGTCGCCGCCGCCGACCGACAGCAGCTTGTTGAGTCCTTCGCCTTCGCCGGCGAAGACGCGGTCGAGTTTTTCTGCGTAGGCGTCCAGGTCGCTCGGCGGCTGGAACACGTCCTCGAGGCCGCACGCGCGCGCCAGCGCCGCGTCGGCGTCGACGCCGTCCAGCCAGCGGAGCCGGCCCGCTGCAGCGCGAGCCTGGCTCGCCTCGTGGCAGCGCGCGCACTCGCCCGGCCCCGTGCGGATCGGGATGCTGTCCGGGACGCCCTCGTCCGGTTCGCCGCGGTGGCACTCGGCGCACTGCAGCATCCCGTGCGTGTGGTGGCGGAAGCCCTCGCGGGACCGCGAGGCGAACGCGCTCAGGTCGCGCTCGCTGCCGGGCTCGAACTCCACGTCGAGCGCGCCGGTGCCGTAGTGGCAGTCCTTGCAGCCGGCCTGCGGCGACGACACCGCCGCGTCCGGACCGAACTGGTGGCAGCCGCGACAGTCCCGGAAGGTCTCGACGAGGAAGTCCTCCCCCCACTCCTTGACGACGTGCGTGCTGTGCCGGAAGGGCGGCGCGCGGTCCTTGGCGGGCTGCTGGCCCTGCTCAGCCGTCGCGCCGCCGAACGTCGCCGCCGCGAGGCTGAACAGCCAGGCGAGCGCGACGACCGAGACGACGTAGGACCGCGAGCACATACCGTGCTACTTGCCCTTCGGCTGGATCTTGACCGGCCCCTTCACGACGGCCTGGCACGCGAGGCGACAGTTGGCCTCGTCGAGCTTGCCGCCGAGCTTCTTGTTGGCCTTCTTGATGGTGTTCTTCTCGCGCGAGCTGGGCTCGCTGAGGTTGTTCATCCCCTCGAGCACCGTGACCACGCACTTGCCGCAGCTGCCGCCGCTTTCGGTCGGCTCGTCTTCGTCCCAGCACTCCCACAGCGTGCCGCAGCTGCCGTCGATGCTGCCCGAGTCGTCGGTGGCGGTACCGGCCTCCGACATGTAGCAGATCATGGGCAGCTCCTCGTCGCCGGCCGCGGGCACCTCGGTGCCGTCGGCCTGGATGATGAGCGGGGCGCCTGCAGGCGCGTCCGCGCCCGCCGCAGCCGGCGCGGACGGCTCCGGCTCGGGCGCCGCTGGCGGCGTCACCGTCGCATCGGCAGGCGCCGCTGCTGCAGCCGGCGGTTGCTTGGCCGGCGGCTGCACGATCGACGCGGCGCCGACCGAAGTCGCGAGCATGGCGCTGCGCAGCTCGACGAAGCGGAAGCGCTGCTCGCCCATCCAGACCTCGTCCCCCTCGTTGAGGCGGAGCGAGCCGCTCAGCATCACGAACGTACCGTTGCGGGATTCGTCGCGGATCCGGGCGACGCCGCCGGCGTCGGCCACGGAGAGGTGCGAGCGAGACAGCGCGTAGTCCTTCGCGTCGAGATCGTCGCGCCCGATGGTGCGCTCTTCGGCCGTGACCGGGATCTGCTTCTGCGGGTTGCCGTCGGCGCCGAGGACGGCGAGGCAGATGCCTCCGTCGACCGCGTCGACGCGCAGCTTCTGCTGCCCGGCGACGATGACGGAGCCCACCGGCAGCGTGCGCTCGGAGTTGACCCGCACGTAGCACTCACCGCCCTGCGCCTGGTTGGTGACGTAGCACTCGTCGACGTCGACGCGAAAGGCCGCGTGCTGCTCCCGCAGCAGCGAATCGTTGCCGATCACGATCCTGCCGGAGCTGCGGCCCACGACGCTCTCCCCGACCAGCAGGAAGTAGTCGGATTTCGCTCCGTTTTCGCCGGGCGCGATGTGGGCGAACGCGGCGCCGAAGCGCTGCTCGGTCTCTTCGACCAGTGCCGGCGCGGGCGCGGGAGCGGCCGTCGGCTGCGACGGCGGCAACGTCATGCTGAGCGCCGAGCGCTGCGCGGCGATCGCCGCGTCGTCGTCCCCTTCGAGCCGCGCCTTGATGGACTCGACGACCGCGACGCCCTCGATCATGCCCAGCTTGAAGCACGTCGAATACTCCCGCAGGTTGGACTGCAACGCGTCCGGACGGAAGTCGTCGGTCTCGAGATAGGCCGGGTGCAGCAGGCCGCCGCACATCCAGATGCCCTTCTCCTGGGACTCGTTGAGGTTGGACACCGCCAGCCGCTTCTTCTTGGGCGCGTCGGCGAGCTCGAACTCCTTGATACCCATCGAGCCGAGCAGCTCGGTCGGCCGCTCGGAGCCGATGAACGCGAGCACCTGCCGCTTCTCGAACTCGTAGCACTGCAGCTCGGGCGGCTGGCTGTCCTGCACGACCCGGCGCGTCTTGACCGCGACGAGGTCGTTGCCCTTGTCGTCCTTGAAGACCGCCAGCGGCTCGCTCAGCGGCAGGTAGCGGATGTTCCCGCCGGTCCAGGCCTCGTAGAACTTGCTGGCCAGCGCCTTGCCCTTGGCGACCTTGGGCATGCCTCTGCCGCGGTAGCACCAGAAGATGTCGCTGTCGTCCTTGGCCTTGTGCTTGGCGATCGCGATCGCGACCACGGCTTCGGCAGCGCTCATGCCGCCGCCGACGACGCACGCGGGCGCGCCGACGTAGTCGTTCGCGTCACCGAGCTTGTAGCGGATGCCGAGGCCGTCGCCCATGAGGCGGACCTTGGCAGGCTGGCCGCTGCCGAGCGCCAGCACCATGTTCTTGCAGTAGACCTTGGTCTTCGCCTGCGTGTCGAGCTCCATCAACTCGGCGCAGATCGTGCCGTCGGCCATGCGCTCCGCGCCGCCGAGCTCGACGCCGTTGCGGTACGGCACCTGATTGTCGTCGTAGACCTTCAGCCAGCGCTCGTAGAGCTGGTTGGCCGGAGTCTGGTCCTCGAAGACGAGCTGCGAGACGAGGTCGCCGCCCTTGGGGAAGATCAGGTCGACGAGGTCGCCGTAGTCGGCGTCGACGTCCTTGGGCTCCGGCTGGTGCTCTCCCCACTCCTTGATGATGCTCAGCACGCAGTCCCGGTCGACGACCAGGACCTTCAGGCCGAGTTCTTGCGCGCGCCAAGCCGCCGCTGTGCCGGTCGGGCCGCCGCCGACGACGAGGACGTCGAGGGGATTGTCAGGGGTGTCACCAGTCATGTGCGATCGATTCTGTCGTGGGCGTTGTTCGCGGCTGCGGACCGAGGCCCGACAGCGCCGCAGGCTTACTTCTTGAGCGAGCCCGGCGCCGGCGGCTGCCAGCCCGTAGGCACGTCATCGGAGACGGTGTAGAGCTCCGCGCCGCGCATGTAGAAGCGACGCTGCTCTTCGAGAGTGAACGGGCGGCCGCCGCTGCGGCCGAACACGGAGACCTGATTGCCGGACTCGTCGGCGGCGCGGTCACGATCGAGGCCGCGGGCGATCGCGCGAGCGCCACGGATCGGGTAGTTCGCGATCCACGTGGGCCGCGGCGACGGCGAGAAGCCGTAGGCGCTGCGGCCGCCGTCCATCGGCGTCACGACCTGCAGCACGTGCAGGCCGGTCTGCCCGTCGGCGACCAGCGCGTAGACGCTGTCGTTGACCATGCCGATCCGGACCATGTTGACGTCCTGGAGCCTGCCGCCCGCGGTGAACGGCGCGAGCGTCTCGGACGTCTGCGGGTCGACGACGGCCTTGAGGTCGGTCGGGACCGAGACGTCGACGAACACGACGCCCTGGCGGCCGGCGGAGACGTAGGCGTACTCGCGCGCCACGTAGACATTGCGCGCGTCGGCGACCGGGAAGGTCCTGCCTGCAGGCGCCGCCTTCGACGGGACCGTCACGTCCACGACCTTGAGGCCGTCGGCGTCCGTCACGAACGCGTAGCGGAACTGCACCGCCACCGACGTGGGCTTGTTCAGCGGCACGATCGTCAGCAGCTGCGGCGCCAGCGGGTCGTCGATGTCGACCACGGCCAGACCCTTGTCGCAGCAGACGTAGACCGTCTCCCCTGCGACCGTGAGGTGCTCCGCGCCACTGAGCGCGCCACCTGGATTGAACGTCGCGACCCGCGCCGTGAAGTTGTTGTCCGGGTCCCCGTCCGTCAGGCAGTCGATGTCGACGACCACGAGGCCCTCGAAGCGGTCGCTGACGTAGGCGTAGCGGTAGGACTCGTGCAGGTTCTGGGTGCGGCCGCGGTACTCGTAGGCCTGTTCGCCGTTCTCCGCGATCCACGGGCGGTCCATGCTGATCGACATGTTGGTCGGCAGCGCGACGGCCGTCGCGAACTCCGTGTCGACGTGCGTGTCCTGCCCCAGCGGTGAGACCGGCGCCGTGACGATGCGCTCGCTGAAGTTCTTGTTGGCGACGTTGGCGACGTCGTAGACGCGGAAGCCGCCCGCGCCGGTCGCGGTGTAGACGTATTCACCCCGATGCTCGATCGAGAGGATGTTGCCGACGTGGTGGTGCGACTCCGTCAGCTCGCCGCCGTGTGCCCGGGGCGCCGCGAACTCCTCGGGGAAAGCGAGGCCGGGCAGGTTGGAGCCGATCAGGGCCTGCGGTTCCGGCCACTCGGTGACCTTGACCGCCTCGAGGCCGCCCGCGCCGGCGCCGACGTAGGCATACATGCCGAAGAAGTTCACGTAGCCGGTGCCCTGCAGGTAGGTCTGCGCGAGCCAGGCGTTGTTGTCGTTGTTGTCGCTGAGGTGGCAGTCCGAGCACTTGCGCGTCTCGGTCTTGCGCACGGTGTGTGCGAAGTGCGTGTTGAAGCACTGCCCGTTCATGCCGTTGGCGGCGATCGTCAGCTGCTGCTTGTAGGCGATGCCGCGGGTCGCGTCGGTCGACGAGACCATGACCGCCGACGACGACCGCACGGCCGCGTACTTGGGCGTCTCGTCGTCGGCCCACTTCACCGTCGGCATGACCCCGAGCATGAACACGTCGTCCCGCGCGACCTGCGGGTTGTAGCTCGCCCAGTTGCGGAGCTTCTTCTTCTCGAAGTGGTGCATGTCCGTGCGCCAGTTCGCCTCCTGCGGCAGGTGGCAGCCGAAGCACGACGTCATCCAGGACGTGTGGCACGCAGCGCAGTCCATCTGCTCGGGCGTGTGCGCGCACGACCCGTCGGCCTTGGTCTGCAGCTTGGCGTAGGCGGACTTCTCGTTGTACTCGGGGTGGCCCGGCGTCACCGAGTCCTTGACCTGGGAGACCCGCCACTCGAGGCCCGGGTAGAGCATCGAGCGCTGCACCACGCGGCCCTCGCCGTCCTTGTAGAAGCGCCGCTGCCCCCATGGCGTGAGCGGGCTGGCGCCCGCGCCGAACGACTCCTTGCGGCCGTCGGGGAAGACCTCTCCGTTGGAGCGCAGCGCGACCTTGGCAGCGGGCCCGCTGAAGCGGAACTTCGACTCCTCGAACGCCGTGCCGTGGCAGTCCTGGCAGGTGATCTGGATCGCCGCCTGGTACTCCGAGTAGAGGTGCGTGTCGCCGTGCACGTCCTGCGCGAAGTGGCAGTCGACGCAGTGCATGCCGACCTCTGCGTGCACGTCCTTGAGGTGCACGGGCTTGCCTGCCTGCGGCCGGAAGCAGCCCGCGTTGATGTCTGCCGCCGTCGGCGCCGAGCCGAGCTTCGGGATCACGCCCTCGAACTTCTGCGGGTCGTCGTAGTCGACGATCGCGCCGTCCTTGTCGAGCAGGTTGCCCTTGCGGTCGGTCTTGAAGACGCCGCGGAAGATCCAGCCGTGGCCGTGGTAGTCGGCGAACTGCGTGTGCTCGAGCTCCTTGTTGACGGTGTCCGCGACGCCGTCGAGGAACGACCGGTCGCCCCACTTGCCGCGCTGCGCCGCCCCCTCGGGGTTGCGATCGAGGATGTCGAACTGCTCCTTGATCGACTTGTCGTCCTGCTCCTCGGCGAACATCTTGTCGCCGTCGGTCTCGTACGACCACATCTGGTAGCCGTAGTACGTGTTGAGGAACGAGTTCGGCTGGTGCATGTGGCACACCATGCAGTTGGACGACGGGATCGCCCGGGTGAACCGGTGCGCGATCGGGTGGCCCTGTTCGCCCTGCGGGATCGACGGGTCGACGGGCACGGCCTCGTTGACCGGCGCGCCCTCGGCGCCGCCGCCCTTGTAGTTGGGGAATGCGCCGACGTTGCCGTGGCCGAGGTTGCCGAACTGCGCGTACGGGCCGCTGTGCACCGGATCGCGGTCGTTGGCGTAGATCATGTGGCACGCCGTGCAGCCCGAGCTGCGGAAGTCGCCGGGCTGGTCGTTGGTGCCGAAGAACGCGAGGTGCGGGTCGTTGAGCCGCGTCTTGTGCACGTTGAGCGTCGGCAGGTCGACGCGGTTGAGCGTCCCGAAGCCGCGGTCCGACGAGCGGTTGTTCGGCCGGCCCGGGTCCTCGAACTTGTCGGGCAGGCCCGGGATCGGCGTGTTGAGGCCGTTGAGGCCGAGCGCGGCGGTGCCGAGCCTGCTGCCCTTCTCGAAGATGCGGAAGATGTTGGAGGGCTGGGTCACCTCCCAGTGCGGCAGCGGCACCGCGACCGGCGACCAGCTGTTCTCCTCCAGCTCCTCTGGCGTCGGCGCGCGCCCCGGCTCACCGTGCTGGTAGACGCCGCCGTCCTCGCTGACTAGGTGGTTGACGATCTGCGGCTTGCCGTCGGGACCGTAGCTCTCGCCGAGGATCGCGCGCTTGGTGCTGACGATGCCGTTGGCGTAGGTGACCGTGCCCCAGAAGTGCTGCGAGGTGTTCATCAGCGACTTCATCACCTGCAGCGTCTCCGCCGCGTGGCACGGACCGCACGTCTTGTTGGCGACGCGGAGATCACCCGGGTTGACGAACTGCACCCAGGCCTGGCTCTCCTCCATGGTGAGCATGTAGGGCCGCTCGGGGTTGCCCGACGTGGCCCACTCCTCGGGGAAGCTCGGCTTGGGGTGCGCGAGCAGCTTGGTCGACTGCGTCGGGTCGCCGCCGTGGCAGTGCACGCAGGTCGCCTGGCGGTTGCCCGGGTGCGGGTCCCGGCAACCGTCGTGGCAGCCCACGCAGGAGCCGTCTGACGCCCACGCTACGACGCCGTCCTGGCCGGCTGTCGCGCCGCCCTCGTTGGCGGCGCCGCGGATCACGTCTCCCTGGCTCGTGTCCGGCCACTGGTAGGCCTCCCACGTCGAACCCGGCGCCTTACAGCTGAACAACTGGAACGCCGCGAGCGCCGTGACGGCGAGCCCCGCGAACTGCCAGCGGCGGCGAGCGCCCGAACGCGGCTCGGGCCGCCGCTGCGTCGGACGACTAGAGGTGGGTAGTTCAGCCATGGCTTTGTCGTACGCGGACCAAGGCGCGTGATGCTATCTGCGACGCCGTTGCGCGACCCCGGATTTTTTTGGCTGCACACGCGGGCGCGCGGCGGTTCGATCTTCATGCTGGCAGCGCGGCGACTGCGCCGCTGCAGCCCACGCACATGCAAAGATTCCTGTTGATCCTGCGCCGCGCTCCCGACGTCGACCGCGCGGCGCTTGCACCCCAGGAGTTCGCCGACCTGCTCGCCGACTACCACGCATGGCGTGAGCGCGCCGGCGCGACGGTCGGGCTGGGCGAGCTGTTGGCCGACCACGGCCGGAAGATCGGCGCGGACGGCTCCGTGAGCCCGAGGGCGTGCGCAGCCGGCGGCGAGACCGTCGACGGCGTCTATGTCGTCGAGGCCGCTGACTACGACGCCGCGGTCGCGCTCGGTCGCGACCACCCGAGCCTCCGGCTCGGTTCGATCGAAGCGCGCCAGCTCGAAGTACTGAGCGCCTGAGCGCGCCTACACCTCTACCCAGGCGCCGAGCGCGCAGCCCCTACACACCGACATGCGGACCCGTCGAAACCTGTTCGCCGCCTTGTTCGCAGCGGCGCTCGCGTGCACCCAGGCCTTCGCGCAGGACCTCCGGCGCCTGGAGATCGACAGCACGCTGACCAAGAAGATGGTCGCACTGGCGCGAAGCGCTGCCTCCCAGAAGGCCTACGACCTGGGGCGGCAGATCGCCAACCGGGTGATCGAGCTCTACGACGCCGACAGCGCGAGCGCGCGGCGCCTCGTCGGCCAGCGCAAGGTCCGGGGCCAGTGGCAGGCAGACGGCAAGCCCACGCCCAAGGACGCCGTCTCCGCGAAGCGCCGCCAGGCGCTCGAACGCAAGTGGCAGGAGCTGCAGCGTGAGGCCGGCGGCATGCACAAGGCCTACGCGATGGCGCTGGTCGAGGAGGGCGCGCCCGAGGAGCGCCGCCGCGTCGAGCTGGACCTGGCGCTTCGCTACCTCCCGGAAGACGCCGAGGTCCACCGCGCCCTCGGCCACCAGGAGCTCGGCGGGTTCTGGGGTACCGCCGAGCAGATCGGCCTCGTAGCGAGGCTGCGCGCGATCCGCGACCGGGCCGACGAGCTGCGCGAGCAGCCGTTCGAGACCGAGGAGATCCCGGCCGCGGAGCTGCCCGCCGAGCTGAAGACGATGGGCATCGACATGTTCGGCGCGCGCAGCGCCCGCTACACCTACTGGTCGAGCGAGTCCCACGACGCCGCAGCCACGCTGTGCACCTGGTCCGAGCGCTGCCACGAGCTGCTGGCGCACCTGCTCGGCGACAAGCAGGACGTGGTGCGCGGCGACGCCTGGAAGTGGCACCTCGTCCTGCGCGACGAGGGCCAGCGCGACGAGCTGCTCAAGGCGAGCCCGTCGACCCGCGGGCCGTTCACGTTCGATCAGGCGCGGCTGTTCGCCGGCATCGGCTTCCGCTGCCTGGACGGCGGCCGCGCGTCTGCGACCTGGCAGGAGTCGGGCCTCGACGCCGACCACGCGGTCGCCAACGTGACCAAGCGCCACTTCCTGGACCTGCGCAACGAAGGGCTGGGCGAAGGCTTGACCCACGTGACCACGTGGCTCTTGTGCGGCTCGACGAGGACCTACTTCGCGGACCTGCCCAAGACCGCCAGCAGCGCCGAGGCCATGCCGCGCAATCCCAAGGTCTGGTTCGACCTGTTGTGGGACGAGATCGACGCCGGCCAGGACATGCCGCTGGTCGTCGTGCCGCGCGAGCGCGCCGACAACTTCCGCGACAGCACGCGGCTCAAGTCCTGGAGCTTCATGTGCTGGATGCTGGCGCGCCACCCGGACAAGTGGCTGCCGCTGATCGACGGCTGCAGCGCGCCGCGCATCACTCCCGACGGCGTCGAGGCCGTCTTCGAGGAGGTGCTGGGGCAGTCGGTCGGCGAGGTCGAGCAGCAGTGGCGCGCCTGGGCGCGCCGCGGCTCCAAGCTCGGCGAGGCGTCGGGCTGGCGGGACGAAGGCTGAACGCCGCTCAGCCCCCGAGCCGCACCGTGCCGAGACGGTCGCCGGGGTCGCAGCACGCGCCGATCGCCGCGCAGAGCTGCTGGACGACGTCGTCGGTGTAGCGATCGTAGTAGCGCTGGTTGTGCGGGCCGACGCCGTGCTCGGCGGAGTAGCTGCCGCCGAACTCGCGCACCGCCAGCTCGTAGATCGCGTCCTGCAGCGCGGCCTTCTTCGCTGCGCCATCGGCGACGTCTGCCGCATGCCAGAGCACGCACAGGTGGCTGCCGCCGTCGCCCCAGTGGCCGTAGTCGCACAGCCGGACGTCGGGATGCTGGTCGGAGAGCAGCGCGCGCACGCGGTCGGTGAACGCCGGCAGCTGCGAGCGCGCGACGCTGACGTCGAACGCCGCCATCTCGCCGTCTCTGGCGAGGCTCTCGCTGATCCGGTGGCGGATGCCCCAGTAGGCCTCGGCGTCGCCGATCAGCGCGTCGGTGACGGCCCCGCCGCTCGCGTCGACGTGCGCGTCCAGCGCCCGCTCGAGCGCGGCGCCGAGCAGGAGCACTTCTTCGGGCAGCGTCGTCGAGAGCTCGACCAGCGCGGCGTAGCAGGGCAGCGGGTCGAACGGCGGACGCAGGTCGGGGTGATGGCGCAGCACGGCGGCCATGGCGCCTTCGCCCATCACCTCGTAGGCGCTCAGCACGTCGCCGAGCTGTCGCTCCAGCGCGCGCAGCAGCGACACCGCGGCGTCCCCGTCGGAGCACGCGACCAGCGCCGTCGCGCGCTGCGTCGGCAGCGGCGCGACGTGGAGCACGGCCTTGGTCACGACCGCGAAGACGCCCGTCGTGCCGACGAACAGCTGCTTGGCGTCGAGGCCGGTGTTGTTCTTGCGGAGCCGGTTGAGCTGCGAGACGACGCGGCCGTCTCCGAGCACGACCTCGAGGCCGAGCAGGTTGTGGCGCACGTCACCGTACTTCAGCAGGCGCGTGCCGCCGGTGTTGGTCGCGACCATGCCGCCGATCTGCGGGTCCGCGCCGAGGTCCACCGGGAACCACAGCCCGTGCCGTGCGAGGCGTTCGTTGAGCGTGCTCAGCAGCACGCCGCCGTCGACCAGCGCCGTGCGCGCGTCAGCGTCGACCTCGATCGTCGCGTCGAGCCGCTCCAGGCTCAGCACCACCATCTGCCCGGATTCGTCGGGCGTAGAAGCCGCGACCAGGCCCGTGTTCGCGCCCTGCGGCACCACGCGCGCTCCGTGCTCGGCGCAGATGCGCAGCGCCTTTGCCACCTCGCCGGTGTCCTGCGGCCGGACGACGCAGCGCGCGACGCCCGCGCCGTAGCGCCATCCGCGCTGGTAGCGCGTGAGGTCGTCCGGAGCGGACAGGACCCCGCGCTCGCCGAGCGCAGCGATCAGCGCGGCCACGAGCGCGTCTGCCATGCCCGAATCGTGCCCGAAGGCGGCCGCGCCGTCGACACCCGCGGGCTCACGCGAGAACGCAGCGCGCAGACCAGCTAACCTGCCGAAAAGATGCCCGAGCCCCGCCCGCCGACCGAAGACGACGCGCTGCTGCAGCGACTGGAACAGCTCGCGGCGCAGCCCGACGCGGTGCAGGCGATGCCGGAAGCGGCGCGGCGCCGGCTGATGGAGGCCTGCGGCCGCGTCGCCAACGGCGACAAGCAGGCGGCGCGCCAGCGCAAGCGCGCCGCGCGCAGCCAGGCGGCGCAGGAGCGGCACGCGCGCGAGCAGGAGGCGCTGCGCACCGCGGCGATCCGCCGGGCGCGGTCCGACCAGAAGGTGCAGAGCGTCGCGCTGCCGCTGCACGCGCTGCCGGCAAGGAGCCACGCTCCCGCCGACCGCGCCGTCCCGACCGAGGGTGTGCTGCCCGGCCCGCGCTCCTGCTACGTCTGCAAGGCGCCCTACGAGGAGGTGCACTTCTTCTACGACTCCATGTGCGCGCGGTGCGGCGACTTCAACCACCACAAGCGGACCGAGCTGTGCGACCTGCGCGGCCGCACCGCTTTGGTGACCGGCGGCCGCGTGAAGATCGGCCAGGAGATCGTGCGCAAGCTGCTGCGCTGCGGCGCGCGCGTGCTGGTGACCACCCGGTTCGCAGCCGACGCCGCGCGGCGCTACGCCGAGCTGCCCGACTACGAGGAGTTCTCCGACCGGCTGCAGGTCTTCGGCCTCGACCTACGCCACACGCCGAGCGTCGAGCGGCTCTGCGCGCACCTGCTCGAGTCGCTGGACCGCCTCGACATCCTGGTCAACAACGCCTGCCAGACCGTGCGACGGCCGGCCGCGTTCTACCGGCACCTGCTCGCACCCGAGTGCGACGCGCACGCGCAGCTGACGCCGCCCGCGCGGCGCCTGCTCGGTGACCCCGAGCCCGGGCGCGCGCTCACGACCGCGACGCAGACCGCGTCGGCCGCGGAGATGTCGCAGTTCGTCGTGCTCGCAGAGGACGCCGAACACGACCCCCTGCTCTTCCCTTCCGGGACCTACGACGTCGACGAGCAGCAGGTCGACCTGCGCACGACCAACAGCTGGCGGCTGCGCATGCACCAGGTCTCCACGCCCGAGCTGCTCGAGGTGCAGTTGGTCAACGCGGTGGCTCCGTTCGTGCTCAACGCCCGGCTCAAGCCGCTGATGGAGCGCGTCGCGACGGCCGACAAGCACATCGTCAACGTCTCGGCCGTCGAGGGCCAGTTCCACCGGGGCACCAAGACCGACAAGCACCCGCACACCAACATGGCCAAGGCCGCGCTCAACATGATGACCCGCACGTCTGCGGTGGACTACGTGAGGGCCGGCATCCACATGAACAGCGTCGACACCGGCTGGGTCACCGACGAGGACCCCGCCGAGCACGCGCTGCGCAAGGAGCGCGACGGCTTCCAGCCGCCGCTCGACATCGTCGACGGCGCGGCGCGCGTGTGCGACCCGATCGTCCAAGGCTACCTGACGGGCCAGCACGTCTACGGCCAGTTCCTCAAGGACTACGCACCGACCGCGTGGTGAGCCGATAGATTCGTCACGGCTGCGCATGCGCATCACCCTCGTCGTCCACCAGTTCCCGCCGAACTACTTCACCGGCACCGAGCAGTACGTGCTCAACGTCGGCAGGGAGCTGCAGCGCCGCGGGCACGACGTCGACGTGTTCTCGCTCGAGCCGGCGTTCGGCGAGGCGACCGGACCCTGGCGCGAATCGGTCGAGGAGGTCCAGGGCCTGCCGGTCCGACGGATCAACTTCTGGATGCGGCTCGGGCGCGACTGGCGCCGGATGGAGTACCGACACCCGTTGATGGCCGAGGTGTTCGGCCGCCACATCGCCGAGCGCAGCACCGACGTCGTGCACAGCTTCCACCTGCGCCACCTCGGCGCGGACCTCGTCGACCGCGTCGTCGAGCAGCAGCGCGGACTGGTCGTGTCGCTGATGGACTTCTGGTTCCTGTGCCCGCGCGTGATCCTGATGAAGCCCGACGGCAGCGCCTGCGACGGCCCGCCCGACGGCGGCCGCGGCTGCATCCCCTGCCACACGCCGGACCTCGCAGCGGAGCTGGCGGCGTCCCCGGTCTCAGCCGAGATCGACGCGCTCCACGTCGCGTCGCGCGGCGCGTCGAAGCCGGCCTGGGACCTGCGCGCCAAAGCCGCGACGATGCTGGAGCGGCCCGAGTACCTGCGCACACGCCTCGCCAAGGCCGACACGATCGTCGCTCCGACCGCGTTCCTGCGCGACGTCTTCGTCGACAACGGCGCGCCCGCGGAACGCATCCGCCACCTGTCGTACGGCGTCGACACCGGCCCGCTCGCTGACGAGGTCGCGCGGCTGCGTCCGGAAGCGCGTCCGCTGACGTTCGGCTTCTTCGGCAGCTACGCGCCGCACAAGGGCCCCCACGTCCTGGTCGAGGCGATGGCGAAGGTCGAAGGCGACTGCCGCGCCGTGCTGCGCGGCCGCAGCAGCGACTTCGTCGACTACGCCGAGCCGCTCGCGGCCAACGCCGCCGAGGATCCCCGCGTCACGGTCGGCGCGCCGTTCCAGCGCGACGAGCTGGCGCAGGCCCTCTCCGAGATCGACGTGCTGGTGGTGCCGAGCACGTGGCACGAGTACGCCCCGTTCGTCGTGCTCGAAGCGCGCGCCGCGGGCCTGCCGGTGCTCGCCAGCCGGTTCGGCGGGCTGGTCGAGGTCGTGCAGGACGAGGTCGACGGCGAGCTGTTCGGCCCGGGCGACAGCGACGACCTCGCGCGCCGGCTGCAGCGGCTGCTCGACGAGCCCGACCGGCTGCAGCGCTACCGCGACGCGGTCGCGCCGCCCAAGACGCTGCAGGCCGCGGTCGACGAGTTCGAGGCGGTCTACCTGGACGCGTGCCGTCGCTAGGGCGCGCCGGTATGCTGCGGCCGTGTCCAATCCCGAAGCCGACCCCGTCGCCGACGAGCTGCAGCACATGCGCCGGAGCATCGACGAGCTGGCAGCGCGCGTCGGCGAACTCGCCGCGGACAACCAGCGCCTGCGCGACGAGCTGAAGGCGAGCGAGGCCGCGCGCTCCGACCTCGTGGCGCAGGCCGAGCACCTTATCCACGAGCTCGGCAAAGCGCGCGAAGCGGCGCAGAGCCCGAAGGGCTAGCCGATCCCGCGCTCGAGCCGCCGGCCGAGCCAGCGGAAGAAGACGCCCTTGAGCCCCTTCGGATCGGCG
>JBERSB010000213.1:0-3604 GCA_041236755.1 Luminiphilus sp.
CGCTGCACCTTCGCGATCGCGCGCGGATCGTGGATCGCCGCCGGCAACAGCACGCGGGCCCGTCGAACATCGGCGTCGAAAGCAGCCGGAGCCCCTGCTGGCGCGGATCCGCGATCCATGGCGGTCGGGGCGGCCTGAGGACGCGCGCTGCTGGACTTGTCGAGTCCCCCGGCCAAAACGTGGGAGAGCCGGGCGTGGTGTCGGCGGCCCGACTATCGTCTCTACCGATGAAAGCCAGTGATCTGTTCGTTCAAGCTCTCGAGAATGAAGGCGTCGAATACGTCTTCGGCGTGCCGGGTGAGGAGAACCTGGACTTCCTCGACTCCCTGGCACGGTCGTCGATCAAGCTGATCCTGACACGACATGAACAAGGCGCGGGCTTCATGGCCGCGACCTACGGGCGGCTCACCGGCAAGGCCGGCGTTTGCCTGTCGACGCTCGGCCCGGGCGCGACGAACCTTGTGACCGCTGCCGCCTACGCGCAGCTAGGTGGCATGCCGCTCGTCATGTTGACCGGGCAGAAGCCGGTCAAGGCCAGCAAGCAGGGGCAGTTCCAGATCGTCGACGTCGTCGACATGATGCGGCCACTGACCAAGTACACGCGGCAGATCGTCGGCGCGCTGAACATCCCCGGCATGGTGCGCGAGGCGTTCCGTCTGGCCGAGGAAGAACGGCCCGGAGCTACGCACCTCGAGTTGCCCGAAGACATCGCTCGTGACGAAGTCGACGCCGGCGTGTTCGCACCGAGCCACGTGCGGCGACCGATAGCGGAGGACAAGTCGATCGCGGCGGCGATCACCGCGCTGCACGAGGCGAAGCGGCCGCTGCTGGTCGTCGGCGCCGCAGCCAACCGCAAGCTGACGAGCAAGATGCTGCGGCAGTTCGTCGCGACGACGGGCATTCCGTACGTGACGACGCAGATGGGCAAGGGCGTGCTGGACGAGAGCGGCGAGCTGTTCCTCGGCAACGCGGCGCTGTCGGCCAACGACTTCGTGCACCGCGCGATCGATCAGGCCGACCTGATCCTCAACGTCGGACACGACGTGATCGAGAAGCCGCCGTTCTTCATGGCCGAAACCGGCGTCAAGGTCGTGCACGTCAACTTCTTCTCGGCCAAGGTCGACCCCGTCTACTTCCCGCAGGTCGAGGTCGTCGGCGACATCGCCAACAGCATCTGGCGCATGGACGCGGCTGTGGAGCCGCAGGACGACTGGGACTTCTCGTTCTGCCACAAGGTCGTCAAGGCCGCCGCCGAACAGCAGGCGGAGCGCACCGACGACCCCGCCGTGCCCATGTGCCCGCAGCGACTCGTCGCCGACGTGCGAGCGGCGCTGCCCGACGACGGCATCGTCGCCCTCGACAACGGGGTCTACAAGATCTGGTTCGCCCGTCAGTACTACGCCAAGCAACCGAACACGGTCCTGCTCGACAACGCGCTGGCGACGATGGGGGCTGGACTGCCGTCGGCGATGGCGGCGCACCTCGTCTACCCGGATCGCCCGGTCGTCGCCGTCTGCGGTGACGGCGGCTTCATGATGAACTCGCAGGAGATGGAGACGGCCGTCCGCCTCGGGATGAACCTCGTGGTGATCGTCCTGCGCGACAACGCCTACGGCATGATCAAGTGGAAGCAGGCCGATCAGGGTCTGAAGGACTACGGCCTGGACTACGGCAACCCGGACTTCGTGCTCTACGCCGAGAGCTATGGCGCCAAGGGGCATCGGATCAGCGAGCAGAACCAGCTGACGCCGCTCTTGCAGCGGTGCCACAAGGACGGCGGCGTGCACCTCATCGAGCTGCCGGTCGACTACACCGACAACGACCGCGTGTTGAACAAAGAGATCCGCGAGCGCAGCGCCGCCCTCTAGAGCTCGCGAGCAAAAGGAGCCGAACCATGCTGCAGGACCGCTACCCGTACTACCTGAACAACCGCCCCGAACAGCCGAACGCGGACCTCGAGGTGATCGACAAGTACCGCGGCGAGGTCGCGACCCGGGTCGCGCTCGCCGACGCCGCGGCGATCGACAAGGGCATCGCCGGCGCCGTCGAAGCGGCCGAGCCGATGGCGAACATGCCGGCGTACGAGCGGCAACACATCCTGCAGCACTGCGTGCAGCGCTTCACCGAGCGCTACGACGAGCTGGCCGAAGCGCTGTGCGTCGAAGCGGGCAAGCCGATCAGAGACAGCCGCGGCGAGGTGACGCGCCTGATCGACACGTTCCGGGTCGCCGCCGAAGAGTCTGTGCGCATGACCGGCGAGGTCATGAACCTCGAGATCTCCGAGCGGGCCCGCGGCTATCGCGGCATGTGGAAGCGCGTGCCGATCGGGCCGTGTTCGTTCATCTCGCCGTTCAACTTCCCGCTCAACCTGACCGCGCACAAGGTCGCGCCGGCGTTGGCGGTCGGCTGTCCGTTCGTCCTGAAGCCGGCGAGCCGCACCCCGATCGGCGCGCTCGTCATCGGCGAAGTGCTGGCCGAGACCGACCTGCCCGCCGGCGCGTTCTCGATCCTGCCGTGCCGCCGTGACGGGGCCGACCTCTTCACCGAGGACGATCGGCTCAAGCTGCTGAGCTTCACCGGTTCGCCCGGCGTCGGCTGGGCGCTGAAGGCCAAGGCAGGCCGCAAGAAGGTCGTGCTCGAGCTGGGCGGCAACGCCGCGTGCGTCGTCGACGACGGCGTCGACCTCGAAGAGGTGACCGATCGCCTCGTGTTCGGCGCGTTCTACCAGTCCGGTCAGAGCTGCATCGGCGTACAGCGCATCCTCGTGCACGACAACATCTACGACGACCTCAAGCAGCTCCTCGTCGAGAAGACCAAGGCGCTCGTCTCGGGCGACCCGCGAAACGAGGACACGTTCGTCGGCCCGATGATCTCGGTGGGCGAAGCCGAGCGCCTCGAATCGTGGATCCAGCAGGCGGTGGCCGCCGGCGGCGAGGTGCTGTGTGGCGGCGAGCGCGACGGCGCGATGCTCGCGGCGACGTTGCTCGAAGGTGTCGACAAGGACCAGGACATCTGCGCCGAGGAGGCGTTCGGCCCGGTCGCCGTGCTCGACCGCTTCACGGACTACGAAGCCGCGCTCGCGCAAGTCGACGACAGCAAGTTCGGCCTGCAGGCCGGCATCTTCACGAGCGATCTCAACAAGGCGATGCGCGCCTGGGACCGACTCGACGTCGGCGGCGTCGTCATCGGCGACGTGCCGTCATGGCGCGTCGACAACATGCCCTACGGGGGCGTCAAGGACAGCGGCCTCGGTCGCGAGGGCGTGCGCTTCGCGATGGAGGACATGACCGAGATCCGCAACCTCGTGATCCGCAGCAAGCCGCGCTAGCCGGTCTCGCGGGACGGGCGAAGACTGTCGAGAGCACGCCGGGCCGTGCTGCTGTCGACGCGTCTACATGGCCGTTGTCGAGCAGGCAATCGGTCGCGTGCACCCCGAGCGGCCCGCCTGCGCACACGCCCTGCAGGCCGTCGCCGACGATTTCCGTGATCGGCGCCGCGCCCCTGACTTGGACGCAGCGCGAAGGTAGTAGGCGATGCAAGCTGCGGCCCGGGTGGCCTCGACCCCACCACCACGAGCGACCACGCCTACCCAACCCCCGTCCAC
>JBERSB010000214.1:0-2217 GCA_041236755.1 Luminiphilus sp.
GGATCGAAGGCGCGCCGGCGCTGCTGGAGGCGGGGCCGCGCAGCGCGTCGCTGCTGCGTCGTCGGTGCGGCATGCTCGGGCGCGAGCCGATCTTCTGCGGCCCGCAGAACCGGGCGCTCTACCACGCGGCGTGCGCGCTCGCGGCCAACGGCGCGACCGCCCTGTTCGGCATGGCCGGCGACGTGCTGGGGGCCGCGGGCGGCCTGCAAGCGCAGGACGCCCAGCGGATCGTGGCGGCGCTGATGGCCGCGGCCGTCGACGGCTCCGGCCGCCCCGGGGCGGGCCCGGCGCTGTCCGGGCCGGTGCGTCGCGGCGACGCGGCGACCGTCGCAGCCCACCTCGCCGAGCTCGCCGCGCAAGCGCCGGCGGCGCTCCAGGGCTACCGCGCGCTGATGCAGCGCGCGCTTGTGCTGGCCGCGTCCGAAGGACTCTCCGAGCGCGCGTGCGCCCGCGTCGCGGCTGCGCTCGAGGATGCGGCGGGCGAACGCCGCGGGGGCGGCTGACCGTGGCGCAGCTCGTCGCCAGCGTGTTCGCGCGGAGCCGCCGGCACGTGGTCGAAGACGCCCGCCGCGCGGCGATGCTCGGCGCGGACTGGATCGAGCTGCGGCTGGACGCGTGGCCCGCAGCAGAGGACCTCGGCGCGGTGCTCGAGGCGATCACCCTGCCGGTGATCGTCGCCTGTCGGACGCCGGAGGACGGCGGCTCGTACCGGGGCACGCTGACGGCGCGGCGCGAACTGCTGACGCACGCGCTGCGCGCCGGCGCCGAGGGCATCGACCTCGAACAGTGGGAGACCTGGTCGCCGCCGAGCGGCCAGACCCGGATCAAGCTGCGCATCCGCTCGTTCCACAGCTTCACCGGCGTGCCCAAGGACCTCGGGCGCATCCAGGCCGAGCTCGCCGCACCCGGCACCGTGGCGAAGCTGGTGGTGACGGCGCACGACCTCGTCGACGCCGCGCCGGTCCTGGAGCTCCTGTCACGCACGGATCAGCGCGAGCAGCCGACGGTCGCGTTCGCGATGGGGCGGACGGCCTGGCCGACCAGGCTGCTCGCCGCGGCGATGGACGCGCCGTTGGTCTACGGCGCTGTGGACGCGGCCCAGCCGACCGCGCCCGGGCAGCCGAGCCTCGCGGCGCTCGCCGGCGTCTACCGCGCCGGGCAGCTCGGCTCGGAGACCCGCATCTTCGGGCTCTGTGGCAAGCCTGCGCTGCAGTCGCTCGGGCCCTGGCTGCACAACCGCGTGTTCCGGCGGCTGGGGCTCGACGCCGTCTACCTGCCGTTCGAGACGTCGCGACCCGAAGCGCTGCTCGCGATGCTCCCGACGCGGCGGTTCGGTGGCCTGTCCGTCACCGCGCCGTTCAAGGAGCGCATGTCCGACGCGTGCGTGCGGACCAGCGAGACCGCGGCGGACGCCGGCGCGGTCAACACGCTGCTGCCGAACGACGGCGGCGGCCTCGTCGGCGAGAACACCGACGTCGAGGGAGTCCGAGACGCGCTCGCGGCTGCGGGTGCCGGCGGGGTCGACGGCGCGCCCGCCTGCGTACTCGGCGCGGGCGGCGCGGCCCGCGCGGCGGCCCTCGCGCTGCAGCAGCTCGGCTACCGCGTCACGATGCTCGGCCGGTCGCTGGAGGGCGCCAAGGCCTTCGCCGAGGTGCACGGCGTCGCGCTGGGCAGCCTCAGCGAAGCGGTCCTGGAGGACCTGCAGCCCGAGGTCGTCGTGCACGCCACGCCCGTCGGCAGCGAGGCCTCGGGCGCGGACGAGCGCGTGGTGCCGGGCTCGGCGCCGGGCGCTGGTGCGATCGTGCACGACCTCGTCTACCGCCCGGCGCGGACACGGCTGCTCCGGGAGTGCGGCGACGCAGGCGCTGTGGTCGTCTCCGGTCTGGAGATGTTCCTGCTGCAGGCGCGCGCGCAGGTGCGGCTGTTCACCGGCGAGGACGTGCCGCTAGACGTGCTCCGCGGCTACCTCGCGGGGGCCGGGTGAGCGGCGGGATCGGCTTCGCTTGGCTGTGTGGGCGCGGCTGCGACGAACGTAGTGCGAAGGGCGAGGCGCAGGCGGGGCCCGCCGCGCTACGCTGACCAGCAAGATGGACGCCGGAGACGAACAACAGCTCGAGGAGGCGCTGCGCGAGGGCGACGACGGCGCGCTCGGCCCGCTGTTCGACGCGCAGCGCGCGAGGCTGGCCAAGATGGTGGCGTTCCGGCTCGATCCCCGGC
>JBERSB010000215.1:0-4150 GCA_041236755.1 Luminiphilus sp.
CTTGCACGTAGCGGGCTCGCGTCACGATCGCCGCCAGCGAGATCATGTTGGACGCAAAGAGCAGCCCGATGCATAGGCAGCCGCTCCAGAGCAGTAGCTCCTTGTCAGAGAGTTCGGCGATCGGCAGCCAATCCGCGAAACGTGACGACCGGAAGCTCTCGGGATCGGTAGCGATTTGCAGAAAGGGGAAGATCGAGGTCACGCCGACGACCTGCGCCAGGCCTTGGGCGACGACCATGACGACCGCCAAGCCTAGCCGCTTGCGGCCGACTCCGCGGACAAGCCCGTAGACCCTCTTGATCAGCGAAAGCGCCCGCAGCTTGGGCACGATTAAACCTCCACCATGTCGGCCTCTGCACCACGAAGCGCTGCGTGCGCATCGAAGAGGGCGCGCTGGACTTCTATTAGCTCGTTGGCCGGGATCGGTTCGTCGCCACACGCTGCGCCTGTGGTGAACGCTTCGAGCATCTCGGGCACGCCCTTCTGCTGCCCTCTGGGCCCTGCTGGCCCCTTGGTGCCGAACCACTTCACCGCGCGCCAGTCTTCGATGATCGCCGTCACGCCTGCGCCGTGGACCTCGACGTACTCCTTGCCGACCGAGTGGTGTCCATCGGTCGCATAGGTAATCGCAGCGAGCGAGCCGTCTTCGAACATCAGCGACATCAGTGAGGCGTCGCTGGTCGGGTGCTCCGTGTTCGTGCCGCCGACACCGAGGGCCTGGACGGCGCGGATCGGGGACCCGATCAGGCCTCGGCACCAGTCCAGGAAGTGGCAACACTCGCCGAGCAGGCGTCCGCCTCCTTCCGCCGGGTCGTGGAGCCAGTGGTCGTCCGGGACTCGGCCGGCCTGCACGCGGTAGTTGATCACGAGCGGTGTGGTGCGTCTCGAGAAGCGCTCGCGGATGGCCTTGGTGTGAGGAGAGAAGCGACGGTTGAAGCCGACGGTCAGCAGCGGCCGCTCGGGGCCCAGGTCAGCGACGGTCTGCTCGATCTCGGCCAGCTCGTCGCGGCTGAGGCAGAGCGGCTTCTCTACGAAGACATGCTTGCCCTTGCGCAGCGCCTCGCAGACGTAGCGCGCGTGTGTGTCGTGGCGCGTCGCAATCACCACAGCGTCGATATCCGGGTCGTCGAATATCTCATCTGCAGAGGTCGTCGCGTGACCGAAGCCGAACTTCTTCCCGGTTTCGCTCGCGCTCGACCCGCTCGCCGTGCACAAGGTCGCCAACGAGACACCGGGCATCTTCGCGAGCGCGGGTAGCAGCACGCCCTTGGAGTAGCCGCCGGCGCCGAGCACGCCGATGCGCATACCCTTATGCCCTGACGGCGGAGTGAGCGCGACGCGACGCTCCTCGATCGTCGTGGTGCCTGCTGTTGCGGCATTGGGGTAGGACAGCAAGATGCCGAGCGTCTTGGCCTGCGGGTCCTTGAGCGTCTCGTAGGCGAGGAGCCCCTGCTCGATCGGGTAACGGTGCGTCACGAGCCGCGCCGGTGTCACCGATCCGCGCTCGATCAACTCCAGGAACGAAAGCAGGTTGCGCTGCTCGGTCCAACGGACGTGTCCGATCGGATACTCGAGGCCGCGCTCCTCGTAGTTGGGGTCGTAGCGTCCCGGTCCGTAGGACATGCTGAGTCGCAGGTCGAGCTCCTTCTTGTAGAACGGATCGCGCGGAACGTTCATCCCGACAACGCCGACGACCACGACTCGTCCACGGTGACGCAGCATGTCCGGCGCCGACTCGATCGGACCGTTGGACGAAGTCGCCGCGGTGAGCAGAACGGCGTCGGCGCCGCAACCGTCGCTCATGGCCAACGCCTGCTCGACGGCGTCGGTCGTGGCTGTTGCATCCGCGCCCAGCTCCGCGGCGAGCGCGGTCCTGGAGGGATCCAGGTCTACACCGAGCACACGGCATCCGCTTGCCCGGAGGATCTGCACCGTCAAGAGGCCGAGCAGCCCGAGGCCGACGACCACCGCCCGCTCGCCGACCCGCAGATCCGCTTGCCGCACGCCCTGCATGGCGATCGCGCCGATGGTCGCGAAGGCGGCATCCTCGGTGGGCACGCCTACCGGGATCTTGGCGCACAGGTTCCGCGGCACAGAGAGGATCTCAGCGTGGTTGGCGTAGCCAGCTCCGCCACAGGCGACCAGGTCGCCAGGACGGAACTCGTGGACCTTCTCGCCGCAGGCCAGCACCTTGCCAGCGGCGGAGTAGCCGAGCGGGATCGGGGTATCCAACTTGGCGAAGGTTTTCTGCAGCGCTGAGCCCAGCCCCTCCGTCTTGATCTTCTGGATGACCTTGCGGACGAGGTCCGGCCGTGCGCGCGCCTTTTGCAGCAGCGACTTCTGCGCCAGCTCGATGATCATCTTCTCTGTCCCGGGCGAGACCACCGAACAGTTGGTCGCGATCAACACCGAGTCCGGGCCGACGCGAGGTGCAGGGACATCGGCGAGCCCGAGCTCGCCGCTTCGGTAGGACTGGCGGATTTGCTTCACGATGGGGACCTGTTGGTCGAGTTCCGTTCGTTCCTTCGTCTTGCGACGACGCGTAGCCTGAGAGGGCGCGTCTTTTTGGCGCACGATCCTCGCCAGCTGCGATCATGCGCCGTATGCGGCCCGCCTCTGCGGTTGCCGAATGCCCATGCCATGGGCCCAATGTAGCCGCCGGATTCTAGGGCAACGCGGTGTCGTAGCGCTGCCATTGCCTTGGATATGAACGTCCACCAGGTGGGTCAGTGCATCCAGAGTCTTGTCTACTGGAATCACAGCCCATGACGTGTCCGGTCGGACCGTCGCGAAGCCGCTCGCCTACTTGCTCAGGGCTCGACTACAGCAACGCTCCGTTCAGCGGCTCTTTGCGTCCCTGGATTCGCGTGGAGTCTTAAGCTGTCGTGCTTCGCAACAGTTCCAAGCCTGATTGTCTGCCAACTGGCAGGCCTGCTGGGGTCGGCGAAAGCGCGCTGACCCGCTCGCAATAGGAGCATGAGGTCGCGAGGCGAGTCGCTAGACTGGTCTGAGCACCTCCAATCCGGCGATGGCGAGGGCGGCGCGTCCAGGCGCCGCCGATCCGCATGCGCATCCTCTTCCTGAGCCACTACTTCCCGCCCGAAGGCAACGCGCCCGCGACGCGCGTCCACCAGTTCTGCCGCCGCTGGGTGGAGGCGGGCCACGAGGTCACCGTGATCACGTGCGCGCCCAACGTGCCCGCGGGCAAGGTCTACGAGGGCTACCGCAACCGCCTCTACCAGCGCGAGCAGATCGACGGCATCGAGGTGATCCGCGTCTGGACGTTCCTGGCGGCCAACGCGGGCATGCTCAAGCGCACGCTCAACTTCGTGTCGTTCCTGTGCGCGGCGTTCGTCGCGGCCGTGTTCCGGCGCAGCCCCGACGTGCTGGTCGCGACCTCGCCGCAGATGTTCTGCGGCGTCGCGGGCGCGCTGCTCCGCTTCGTGCGGCGCTGGCGGTTCGTGCTCGAGGTGCGGGACCTGTGGCCGGAGAGCATCGCGACGGTCGGCGCGATGAAGAAGAGCGTCACCCTGCGGCTGCTCGAGAAGCTCGAGCGCTGGATGTACCGCCAGGCGGACCGGATCGTCACCGTGGGCGCCGGCTACCAGCGCAAGCTGGTCGAGCGGGGCGTGCCCGAGGAGCGGATCTCCGTGGTCACCAACGGCGTCGACCGCGACATCTTCTCGCCGCGAGCGCCCGACGAGTCGCTCCGCGAGCGTTACGGCTGGTCGGGCAAGACCACGTTCGCCTACATCGGAACGGTCGGCATGGCCTCGGGGCTCGACGTCGTCGTGCGCGCGGCGCGCCTGCTCCGGGATCGCGGCCGCGAGGACGTGCACTTCGTGGTCGTCGGCGACGGGGCAGAGCGGGCTGCGCTCGAGGCCCGCGCGGCAGAGGACGTGCCGGGCGCGGTTACGTTCACCGGGTTGCTGCCCAAGCCACAGATGCCCGCGGTGCTGGCGACCGTCGATGTCTGCCTCGTCCACCTCCGCGCGGCGCCGCTGTTCCTCACGGTGCTCCCTTCCAAGATGTTCGAAGCGGCGGCGATGGGGCGGCCCATTTTGCTGGGCGTGGCCGGGGACGCGGCGGCGCTGCTCCAGGAGACCGGGGCGGGGGAGTGCTTCCCGCCAGATGACGAGCACGCGCTGGC
>JBERSB010000216.1:0-5202 GCA_041236755.1 Luminiphilus sp.
AGAAGTTCGAGAAGGACCTGGAGAAGTACGAGAAGGACTTCGCCGAGTACCTCGAGCACCACAGCAAGAAGAACGGCAAGGGCAAGAAGGCCGAAGCCGCGAAGGACCCGGGCACGGAGCCCAAGGCCGAGGGCGGCGGGGGCGCTGCAGGCGACGAGCCGCGCCGCCGCGGACCGGGTCGACGCCGACCGCCGCGCGGCGGCGACGGCAAGGAGCTTGCCTCGAACGGCGCCGTCGCCGGTGAGGCTCCCACAGGCGAAGTCGCCGAAGGCGACGCGGTCGAGCAAGCCCTCGCGACGCTGATGGCGCTCGTCGGATCGCCCGAGCAGGCGGCGGCGCAGGATCCCAAGGGCGGCGCCAAGCCCCCGCAGGGCAAGGACGGCAAGCCCGCCCCCGCGAGCAGCGGCAAGCCCGGCGCCGACAAGTCCAAGAAGGACGACGGGCCCAAGCGCCCGACCTACCCGAAGAAGCCGAAGGAAGACGAGCAGAAGGACGCGCTCGCCAAGGTCGTCGACGGCGCGTTGCCGCTCCGGATCGAGGCCCACCGCGTCGAGGAGCTGCGCGCGGCGCTCGCGCTGCAGCGCGACAACGAGGTCCCGCTGATGGTCCTCGAGCAGGCCTACGAGGCCGCGTCGATCGCCGACCAGATCGCCGAGCAGGGCGCGACGGTCGTGCTCACGGACGTGATGCCGCACAGCCTGGGCGCGCCCGGAGATCGCCGTAACCCTATGTCCGAAATCGACGTAACGGCGCTTCCGCACCACCTGGACGCGGCCGGAGTGCCGTTCGCGATCGCCAGCGGCAAGGCGCGCCTCGCGGCGGTCCTGCCGATGATGGCCGCCGCGGCGGTCGGCGGCGGCTGCACCGAGGCGGCCGCGCTGCGCGCGCTGACGCTCACGCCCGCCGAGATCCTCGGCGTCGCCGAGGACACCGGCTCGCTGTCGCGCGACAAGCTCGCCGACGTCCTGGTGACCGACCGCCCACTGTTCGAGACCGACAGCCGCGTGCTGCTCGTGCTCTCCAAGGGCCGGACGGAGTACCGCGCCAAGTAACCGCACGCGCACGGAGACCAAGCCATGCACAGCATCCCCCACCGCCTCCTCGGCGGCCTCCTGCTCGGCGCGCTCGTCGCGCCGACCTGCGCCCAGGACCTGCTGGTCCGGGCCAGCCGCATCGTGATCGCCCCCGGCACGACGTTGACCGACAGCGCGCTGCTGGTGCGCGACGGCAAGGTCGCCTACGTCGGCGACGAGATCCCCACAGAGGCCCGCGCGGGCGCGCGCACCGTCGACTACGGCGAGGCGACGGTCTCGCCCGGCTTCGTGCTGGCGGCGACCACGCTCCAGAGCGACTCGGACCTCGCCGAGGGCGCGTTCGCGTTCACGCCGGACCTCCGCGTCGCCGAAGCCTTCGACCCCTGGAGCGAGCGTCTGGAGCACCTCGCCCCGTCGTGCGTGACGTCGTTCGGCATGACGCCCTCGCCGCGCAACGTCGCGGGTGGCATCGGCGTGCTCGCCAAGCCCGGCAAGGAGCGCGGCCGCGTGCTCGAGGCCGACGCGTTCGTCGGCTTCTCGCTGACCAGCGCGGCGCGCAGCCAGGAGCGCGAGCCGACGTCCTTGATGGGCGCCCGCGCGATGCTCTCGGACGCATTCGAGACCGCCCGCGTCGGCGTCGAGGTCGGCCCCGACCTCGCGGTGCTGCAGCAGGTCATGTCCGGCGCCCGCCGGGCGATGGTCTACGCCGACTCCTACGCCGAGATCAACGCCGCGCTGGCGCTCGGGCAGCGCTTCAACTTCGCGCCCGTGCTGATCGGCGCGCGCGACGCGCACAAGGTGATGGCGCGCCTCGCCGAGCGCGGTGCTGGCGTCGTGCTGCCCACGCTGACGGCCACGGCGCGGCTCGCCGAGCTGGAGCTGCCGAGCAAGCTCGCGGAGGCCGGCATCGCGTTCTGCTTCGCGGGTCGCCCCGACCAGCTGCGGACGTCGGCCGCCCTCGCCGTGCGCCACGGCCTGCCGCGCGAGGCGGCGATGGCCGCGCTCACCCGCACACCGGCGACCCTGCTGGGCCAGCAGGCCGCCGTCGGCGCGCTGCGGCAGGGCTGCAGCGCCGACTTCGTCGTCGTCCAAGGCGACCTGCTCGACCTCGGCGCGCGCCACGTCGCGACCTGGGTCGACGGCGCCCGCGCCTGCGGCGCCGACCCCGAAGCCCCCAACCCCGAGGAGCGCCGATGATCCGTCCCCTTCTGGCCTGCACGCTCAGCCTCGCGCTGGCGTCGACCGCCGCGTCGCAGCAGGACGTCACCGCGTTCACCAACGCCACCGTGCTGCCCGGCGGCGCGCCCGCGATGCGCGAGGCGACCATGATCGTCGCCGGCGGCAAGGTCGTCGCGCTCGGCAGCGCGGACGCCGTCGAGATCCCCGTCGGCGCGGTCGTGGTCGACTGCGCGGGCAAGACCATCACGCCCGGCCTGATCGACGCGTCGTTCATGACGAGCGTCACCGCCGACGACGCCAACGAGCAGAGCGACGAGGTCACGCCGCACCTGCGCATCCTCGACAGCCTCGACCCCGAGGACCCGATGATGCGCCGCGCGCGCCGCGGCGGCGTCACCACCGTGCACGTCATGCCCGGCACGCAGAACGTGATCGGCGGGCTCGGCTGCGTAGTCAAGACCCACGGCAGCGACCCCGACCAGATGGTCGTCAAGCAGGACGCCACGATGCGGATCGTGATGGGCTCCGAGCCGTCGAACCGCAACCGCGCGATCCGCGGCGGCCGCATCGAGTCGATGTACTACCGCCGTCCGACGACGCGGATGGGCGTCGTGTGGGCCGTGCGGCGCGCGTTCTTCGACGCGCAGGAGGCCATGCAGAAGACCCAGGGCGCGCCCGACCAGGGGCCGCCGAGCCCCGGCATCGAGGTCCTGACCCAGGTCCTGCAGGGCAAGATGACCGCGGTCACCACCGCCAGGAGCGAACAGGACCTGCGCACCGCGCTGCGCATCGCCGACGAGTTCGGCTACCAGACCGTCATCGACGAGGCGCAGGACGCCTACATGGTCGCCGACGAGCTCGCAGAGCGGAAGGCGACGGTCATGCTGGGCGCGCCGAGCGCCACAGACGTCGGCGGCGGCGGCGGGCGCGACGGCGCAGCGCCGCGCAGCGGCACGGTCCGCGCGCTCGCCGACAAGGGCGTGAAGTTCGTCATCACGACGGGCACCAACACGCGCCGCCTGCCGCTCGTGCGCGAGGCGATGTTCGCTGCGCGCAACGGCCTCGGCCCACAACAAGCACTCGACGCGATCACGATCGAGCCGGCGAAGCTGCTCGGCGTCGACGATCGCATCGGCAGCCTCGCCAAGGGCAAGGACGCCGACTTCGTCATCTGGTCCAACGATCCCCTCGACCCGGCCGCCGTCGCCGAGTCTGTCCACATCGACGGCAAGCCCGTGTCGCAACTCCGATGAACCTCTCCCTCCTGCGAATCGCGATCGCCGCTGCGGCGGTCGCCGTCCCCGCCACCAGCCAGGACCTCGTCGCCGTCAAGGCGAAGACGATCCACACGATCACCGGACCCAGCGTCACCGACGGCGTGATCCTGCTCCAGAACGGCCGGATCAAGGAGATCGGCAAGCAGGGCGAAGTCGAGATCCCGTGGGCCGCCAAGGTCATCGACGCGAGCGACAAGGTCGTGATGCCGACCTGGGTGCTCGCGCACAGCAACGGCGGCATGCGCGGCAGCAACGAGTCGATGCAGAACGTCCCGTGGCTGACCGTCGCCGACGCGATCGACCCCGGTTCGACCTTCTTCGAGGGCATGCGCCGCAACGGCGTCGGCACGATCCACGTCATGCCCGGCAACGCCACGCTGCTCGGCGGCACCGGCATGGTGCTGCGCCCCGCCGGCCGCACCGTCGAGGACATGACCATGGCCGCCAACACCGGCATGAAGCTCTCGCTGCAGGCGAGCGGCGGCAGCCGGCTGCAGAAGATCCGCGAGATGCGGCGCGCGATCGCCGAGATCCGCGAGTACCTCGCCGACTACAACCGGCAGAAGGAAGAGTTCGACAAGGAGAAGGCCGCGGGCGCTGTCGGCGACGACAAGAAGTGGGAGAAGGAGATCGACCGCAAGAAGCAGGCGGCCGTCGACCTGATCGAGAAGAAGCTCGGCGGCTGGCTCTACGTGCCGAGCTTCGCGGAGCTCAGCGAGGCCATGCGCATGGGCCAGGAGCTCGACCTCAACTTCGTGCTCGGCAGCAACCTCGACGAGGCGATGCCGATGTTGCAGCGCCTCAAGAAGCCGGTCGTGCTCGCCGAGGGGCTCGAGTACTTCGAGACCGACCCCGAGACGCGCGAAGAGGAGCAGTTCTGCACCGCCAAGATGCTCATGGACGCGGGCGTCCCGTTCGCCCTGTCGCTCGGCAGCGGCGGCCCGACCAGCAACCCGTGGTGGCAGCTCGGCACGTGCGTGCGCAACGGCGTCAGCCGCAAGCAGGCGCTCGAGGCGCTGACCATCGTGCCCGCCAAGATGATCGGCCTCGACGAGCAGGTCGGCTCGCTCAGCGAGGGCAAGCTCGGCAACCTGCAGATCCTGACCGGCGACCCGCTGGCCGCCACGACCTGGGTCCACATGGTCGTGCTCGAAGGCGAGATCGTCTACGAGCGCAGCAAGGACCCGCGGCTGCAGTACCTGTTCGAGGCCGCCGAGGAGATGTCCGAGTCCGGCGCGCCGGCCAAGGAAGAAGCGCCGAAGAAGGAAGAGGGCAAGTGATGACCCGCTCCTCCCCCATCCGCCGCGTAGCCGCGCTCGCGCCAGCGCTCGGCGCAGCGCTGGCGCTGGTCGCGCCCGCAGCCGCACAGCAAGCGCCGAGCGGCTCGTTCGCCGTGCACTGCGGCTCGCTGCTCCTAGGTGACGGCGCCGAGCCGATGACCGAGGCGTGGCTCGTCGTGCGCGACGGCAAGGTCGAGAGCGTCTCGACCGCGCAGCCGCCGTCCGATCTTCCCGTCGTGGACGCCCGCGACAAGGTCGTCATGCCCGGCATCGTGGCCGTCGACAGCGACCTCGCGCCGGCGCGCGACAGCGAGTACCAGGTCACGCCCGACGCCTACGCGGTCGACGCGTTCGACTTCGAGCGCTCGTGGCGACGCGCGCTCGAGGGCGGCGTCACCGCGGCCTACCTCTCCCCCGGCCGCAGCCGCCTGG
>JBERSB010000217.1:0-9301 GCA_041236755.1 Luminiphilus sp.
GGCCACGTCGAAGCGACGGGTCCGGATCTCGTACTCGCCGGGCTCGTCGGGCAGGAACACCGTGCGGCCCTGGAACCACGCCCACGGCTCGCCGTTGACCTCGACCTCGTCGAAGTCGAGCGAGAACTCGACGGAAGGCGCGCGGAGCCGGCTCGGCTGCAGCACCACCGCGGTCGCGCTGCGAGGCGTCGGGTCGCGGAGCGCGACGCAGGCGCGCGACCCGGTGCCGGGCCGCGTGCGCGCGACCACGGACGGGCCGCCGACGACCTCGAGCTTGTCGCCGGGCGACTGGTGCACGCGCAGCCACGCGCCGCCGTCGGGAGCAGGTTGGCAGGCGCGCCACGTCCAGTAGCCGCGCTCTCGGACCAGCATCGGGGTCGGCGCCGCGTCGGCTACGTGCAGCAGGCGGCTGTGTGGGACCTCCAGGTCGCTGACCAGGACCGCGCCGCCGTCGGGGCCGAGGTCGACCGCCAGCGGCCGCTCGAACGCGTCGACGAGGCGGCCGACGTGGGGGAGCAGCGCGGGCCCGTCGCCGCGAGGGCAGAGCAGGAAGCCGACGCGCGACTCCAGGCCCGCCTGCGCAGCGCCGCGCCAGACGACGGCGCCCGCCTCGAAGCGGAGCCGTTCGTAGCGCGCGAGGTGCAACGGCACGACGCAGATGTCGGGGAGCCCAGGCGCCTCGGAGCCGAGCACGAACGGCCTGCGCAGCGCGTCCGGGTCTTCGCCCTCGGTCACTTCGCGGAGCACGGTGTAGCCGGGCAGCGACAGCTTCCGCTCGATCTGCAGGTTGCGCGCCGCGCGCACGCAGCGGGTGCGCGCCACGAAGCCCGGCACGTCGGCGCACGCCGTCAGCGCGACCAGCTCCTCGTGGTGGCTCGAGCGCGAGCGCTCGACGAGCTGCGCGAGGCTGCCGGCCGGGACCGTCACCTCGGCCTCGACGCCGAGGTCGCCCTCGCGCTGCACCTGCAGCCGGTCGATCGCGACCGCGTGGCCTTCGAACAGCTCGAGCCGCAGGCGGCGGGTTCCCGGTCGCGCGACGTGCACCGGCACCACGACCTCGTCGGTCCGCCCGGTCGCCTGGCACGGCACCGCTTGGAGCAGCGTACCGTCGAGCGAGACGGTCACGATGCCCTGGCCGCGCTCGGGGCGCAGCTGCACGCGCAGCTCGTGGTAGCCGACGCTGGGCGTCCACTCGAACTCGACCGCCTCGGGCCACTCGGGCGCCGCGCCGCGCGCGAGCAGGCCGGGACAACGAACTTCGTCGCCGGCTTCGCTGCCGATGACCGCGACGCGGGCGTAGCCGCCGCTGCCGCGATGGCCGTTTTCGAGGAAGTCCACGGACTCTGCGCGGCGCTCGGCCCCTGTCGGGCGCGCGCCGCGGATGCGCGTGGTCAAGAACCCGGCGCTCAGCGCCACGCTTCCCTCGCCGAAGTCGGCCTGGCCCGTCGGGTCGTAGCGCAGCGCGCCGCCGCTGCCGAGCAGCTGGAACCAGTTGTTCTGCAGCGCGTGCACGACGGCCGGCGCGTCAACCGGCGCGCCGAAGCCTCTCTGCGCGTCCGGCACGAGCGCCGCCGCCGCAGCGCGCACGCCGCCGCGGCCGGTGGCAGCGAGCGGCATCGCGACCGCCGCGCGCAGGGGCTCCATCGAAAGACCCTGGACGTAGTCTTCCGTACGCGGCCCGAGCGTGCGCGGATCGTGCCGGCGCCAGAGCGCCGCGCCGCCCTGCAGACGACGATCCCGGACGAAGTCCACGAACTGCGCAGCCAACCAGTCCGGGTGGCTGCCGCCGCCGCCGACCAGCGCGCCGGTGCCCTCCTCTGCGCGCAGCCGCGCGTCGAGCACCCCGACCGGATAAAGGTCTCCGGCGAAGCCGTCGCGCCATCCCGACGCGATCCCCGAGAGACCGACGCCCTGCATCGCGCCGTCGTCTGCGTCGAGGGCCCGCAGTCCGCCGCCGAGCGAGCCGGCGCACTCCCCGGCGCTGTAGAGCGTGGCGGCGGGCTGGTAGTCCTGCACCATCGCGACGCCGTAGCCGAGCGGGTCGTGCCACCAGTCGCGCACACCGAAGCCGTCGAACGCCGCAGCGCTGAGCCTTCGCGCGCCCGCCAGCTCGCGCGCGTGCATGCGCAGCGCCACCAGCTGCTCGACCGGGCGGTCGCCGACCGGCATGACGTCGAAGCCGCCGAACAGCAGCACGCCGCGGGCGTGCGCCTCGGTCGCCAGCTCGCCGAGCCCGCCGTTCCAGCCGCCCTCGAGCGCAGCGCCGCGCCACGACGGCGGCTGCTCGATGGGGTCGTCATCCGACCAGGTGATCGGCGCGCCGTGGTGCGCGTCGCTGAGCGTCAACTCGAACAGGTCCGCGCCCTGTGCAGCGCTCGGCGCGAGCACGTCGTCGACCAGCTCGTTCACGGGCCGCACGGCGTCCCGGTGCGCGCCGTCGTAGAGCGCCGCCTGCCAGCCCCAGTGTGCCAGCAACGGCACGATCGGCGGACCTTCGTCCGCGTCCGCAGCCGCGACAGTCCCCGCGCGTTCGGGCACACCGAGCAGCACGAGATCACGCTGCGGCGCGCCCGCCCACTCGGCGCAGCGCGCGACGAACGCGCGCGCGTTGGCGCGCACCCCTTCGTCTTCGTGTTCGATGTCGGGCAGCACGCCGCAGGCGAGCACCTCTCCTTGTCCGTGGCGCCAGCGCAGCAGCACCGGCGGTCCGAGCGGCGCAGGACGACCGTCGAGCACCTCGCCCAGGTGCGCGAGCACCTCGCCGGACTGCGCCGCGCCGGTCTGCCACGCGCACAGCGGCACGCTGCACGGCGCGCCGCCGGTGATCGCGAAGGAGTGCTCGCTGACCGACGGCGCGAGGCCGCGCCGCAGCTCGGGGGATCGGCTGGTGACGAAGTGCAGCGAGAGCTGCGCGTCGCCGCGCCGCGCCCGCCGGTCGAAGCCCCAGCGGTAGGTCCGGACCTCGGGCACCTCGGCCTCGATGCCCAGCTCGCTGACGAGCCGCGTCGCGAAGCCGAACAGCACCAGCCGGCCGCCGCCCTCGACGTAGGCCCGCAGCGCTGCGCGCTGGTCCCCGTCCGACAGCAGGCCCGGCAGCCGCCAGTTCGGGTCGACGACCACGAGCGCCTGGTCCGGCCGAAGCGTCGGCAGCTCGGCCTCGGGCAGCAGCGGCGCTTCGTAGGCAGCGCCGAGGCCACCGAGCGCGTCCGGCCACGCCGGCAGGCCCGACCGACCAGCGGTGGACAGACCGAGGTTTGCTGCGCAGCCGTGCAGGAGCGCGAGCGCCAGCGCGGCCGCGCAGATCCGGTACGGGGCACCCTCGGAGGCTTGCCGGGCTTCGTCTACCATCCTTGCCATCGATGGATCGGCAGAACACCCCCGGGTCCCTTAGCGACCGTTTGTATTTTCGACAGTGGCTGGCAGGCCGGGACTTCGGCGTCGCCGATCCGGTGGCCGGCCAGATGGCCAACTTCGTCTACGCGATCGGCGACCTGCAGACCCGCGAGTGCGTGCTCGTCGACCCCTGCTACGCCGTCGGCGAACTCTGCGACCTCGTCGAGGCGGACGAGATGAGGGTCACGGGAGCGCTCGCCACGCACTCCCACCCCGACCACGTCGGCGGCGACCTGTTCGGCCACGACCTCGAGGGCGTGCAGCAGCTGCTGACGCGGTGCCCGTGCAAGGTGCACGCGCAGAAGGAAGAGGCCGAGTGGATCGTGCGGCAGACCGGCTGCGAGCGCTCGGACCTGCAGCTGCACGAGAGCGGCGACGTGCTGCACGTCGGCGAGGTCCCGATCACCATGATCCACACGCCCGGGCACACGCCCGGCTCGCAGTGCTTCCTGGTCGACAACCGCCTGATCGCCGGCGACACGCTGTTCCTGCAGGGTTGCGGCCGCACCGACTTCCCCGGCGGCGACCCGAAGCAGCTCTACCGCAGCCTGACCGACAAGCTGATGCAGGTCCCGGACGACGCCGTGCTCTACCCGGGGCACGCCTACGACCCGCGGCCGCACGCCTCGATGGGCGAGACGCGCCAGACCAATCCGGTGTTCCGGCCCAAGACCGAGGCGGAGTGGTTGGCGATGTTCGCCTAGCGCGCGCGTTGGCCGGGCCCGGTTCGACCTGCCGGGCGCGGGCCGCTAGGTGAACGAGCAGACGCCGGCCACGATCAAGAACGCCGCCAGCAGGACCCAGCAGACCCACATCACCAGCAGGCGCTGGCCGCTGGGGCCCTCGGGAAGGGCTTGGCGTTGTTCGGGCGTCTCCACGCCTGACTCATCGACCGCTCGTGCGCACCGGTTTAGCCCCGGCGCCGCGCCGCCGTTGGCATGGGCGACCGGAGCAGGCGGAGCAGCGACGGTAGCAGCAGCAGCGCGGAGACCAGCGCGCCCAAGAGTGACAGGTCCACCAGCAGCCCGAACGTGAACGTGCCCTTGAAACCGCTGCCGAGGATCGTCACGAAGCCGACCAGGAGCACCAGCGTGGTGATCACCACCGGCCTGCCGGCGGTCGCGAGCGTGCGCTGCACCGCCTCGTCCGGGCCAGCACCTGCCTGCCGCTCCTCCCGCCAACGCGCGGCGAGGTGGATCGTGTCGTCCACCATCAGTCCCAGCGCGACGCAGAACGAGATCACCGTCAGCGGACGCAGCGTGATGCCGCTCGCGACCATCACCCCCACGACCACCAGCATCGGAACCAGGCACGAGAGCATCGCGACGCCTGCCAGGCGCGCGTCCCGGCAGTGCGACCAGACGAGCAAGAAGATCACGAAGACCGAGCCGACGAACGACCAGCGCAGATCGTCGGTCATCGACAGCACCTGCGCGGTGCCGACCATCTGCAGGCCCGCGAGCCGCGGGCGGATCGCTTCGAGCTCGGCGCCGAGGTCTTGCACCGCCGCCGCGAACCGGTGGTAGGCCTGGGTGCCGAGGTCCGGCCGGAACACGATCACGCGCGCGGTCTCGCCGCCTTCTGCGAGCAGCCCCGACGGCAGCAGCCTCGCCGCGGCGAGCGCGGAGACGACCGTAGGTGGGAGGCCGTCGCGGAACAGGTCCGCGACCGAGAGCGTGCGCGAGACGCCTTCGACCTGCTCCAGCGCCTCGGTGTAGCCGAGCAGCTCGTCGCGGGCTCGATCCGTCCAGCCGCCGGGCGCCTCGACGACGACTTCGGCGGGCACCACGCCGACGAACCGCTCCTCGTAGAACCGGAGCTGCTGCATGATGTCGGAGTCCGGCCAGAGGTCCGCCGTGATCCGGTGCTCGGTCTCGAGGTTCCGTGCGAGCGCGGCGCTCACCACGGTCACCAACGCCGCGGCCCCGACCCACCAGCTCGCGGGCCTGCGCTGCAGCCGCCGCGCGAGCTCTACGACCCAGCCCGCCGGGTCCACAGCTCGCGGCCGCGCCGGCGACGTGACGAACGACATCGCCGGCGGCAGCAGCAGCATCGTGTAGACGAACGCGAAGCCCATGCCGACCGCCGCGAAGCCGCCGAGGTAGCCGAGGTCACGCAGGTCCGCGCGCAGCAGCGATGCGAAGCCCACGACAGTCGTCAACGAGGTCAACAGGCACGGCACGAACAGCGCCCGGAACGACCGCACCGCAGCGTCCCTGGCGTCGCCCTGGCGCGCGCGCTCTTCGAGGAAGCGGCCCACCATGTGCAGCCCGTCCGCCACAGACATGCAGAGCAACAGGGTCGGCAGCGTCGAGGTCAGCATCGTGATCTCGACGCCGCACCAGCCCATGACGCCCAGCGTGCTCGCGAGCGTCAGCGGCACGACGAGCAGCGCCAGCAGCGCCAGGCCGATGTGCGGCACCAGCCAGAACAGCAGCGCAGCCGAGACCACCGTGCCGACCGGCAGGAACCGCGCCATGTCGTCCTTGACGAGCTGCCGGCTGAGCATCGTGTGGTAGGGCAGGCCACAGAACCGGACCTCGCGGCCGAACCCACGCGCCACCTCGCGCAGGTCGGTGCAGGCGGCCTGCAACCCGGCGTGGCTCCAGCCCGCCGCCAGCTCGAGCACGCCGCCGACCGCGTCGCCCGTGCGGGCCACGAGCAGGTCGCGCCACGTCGACGACTCCGCCACGTCCGCCACCGTGCTCACCAGCCGGCCCGGCACCTTCGCCGACGCCAGCGTGGTCACGCTGCGCAGCACCGCGTGCTCGCCCGCGGCCGCGGCGAACGCGGCGCCGCGCGCGAGCGCAGCTTCGCCGGTCGGCGCGGCTTCCTCCCACGCGAACAGCAGCAGCCGGTCAGGCGGCGCGAAGTCCTCGCCGTCGTAATGCGCCATCGCGCGCACCAGCTCCGGATCGCTGCTGGTGAAGAACCCGTCGACCTTGAAGCCGACGTCGAGGCGCCCGACGCCTACGGCCAGAACCGACGCCGTCAGCAGCACCAGCGCGAGCACCAGCTTGCGCCGGCGCACGAGGCGCTCGCCGAGCGCGGTCAGGGGGTCACGACAGCCGGGTTCCAGAGGCCGCAGTCTATGGCGCGGCCTGCGCTTCGCTATGCTGCTCCGCCACATGTCCGCGCAGCCCGATCCGACCTCGCAGCGACACAACCCGCGCATGTCGCAGGGCGGCAAGCTCTCGTTCCGCAGCCGCGTCCAGGACCTCGACGACGCGCCCGGCGACCGGCTGGTGCTCGGCGGCGAGGACCCGCCCACGCTCGACGAGCTGGTGCCCGAAGGCTTCGAGGACATCGAGGTCGAGGTCGGCCCCGGCAAGGGCGCGTTCCTGCTCGCCGCGACCGAGGCCAAGCCCGCGACGTTCCTGCTCGGCATCGAGGCAGCGCTCGGCTACGCGAGCCTCGCGGCGACGCGACTGCGCGAGACCGGCCGACAGAACGGGCTGTTCCTGGTCGACAACGGCAAGCTGTTCCTCGAGGACCGCGTCGCGCCCGGCGCGCTGGCGGCCGTGCACGTCTACTTCCCCGACCCCTGGCCCAAGCGCCGCCACCGCGGCCGCCGGTTCTTCACCGAGGACGTGCCCGAGACCCTGGCGCGCGCAATCCGGCCGGACGGCTACTGCCTGGTCGCGACCGACAACGCCGCCTACGCGGGCCAGGTCGCGCGCGTCATGGGCCACACGCCGCTGTTCGAGCGCGACGAGGACGAGGAGGCGCGTCGCCTGGAGCTCGGCCCGGGCCACGCGTTCACGCCGACGAACTTCGAGCGCAAGTACATCGAACAGGGCCGCGTAATCCGCCGCTACGCGTTCCGGCGGCTGCCCGGAGACGCGCGATGAGCCGCTGGGTCGACGCAGGCGCCATCGCGGACATGAAGTTCGACCCGGGCCACCCCGTCAAGCTCGACGCAGGGTGGCTGGCGGTCTTCCCGGTCCAAGACGGCTACCGCGTGATCGACAACGTGTGCCCCCACGCCAGCGCGCCGTTGTGCGACGGCGCGGTGCTCGACGGCAAGGTCGTCTGCCACCTCCACCTCTGGGAGTTCGACCTCGAGACGGGCCGCTGCGACGTCGGCGACGAGTGGTCGGTGCGGGTCTACGAGAACCGCGTCGTCGACGGACGGCTCGAGGTCTGCATCGCGGAGTGACGACGACGCGCGTCGCGCCGCGCCGCCCATCTCCGCGCAGCAACGTCGCAACCCGGCAACGGTGTCGTTAGCATGCTCGTCGCATGACGGACGGTATCGCAGGTGATCGCTACGAGAAGCTCAAGGCGCTGCGCGAAGCGGGCACCGACGTGTTCCCCGCGCGCGTGCCCAAGGGCGTGCCGGTGGCCGCGGTCCTCGACGCGTTCGACGAGCGCGTCGGCAAGACGGTGACGGTCGCTGGCCGCCTGTCGCAGGTGCGCGACTTCGGCAAGCTGCGCTTCTCGCACCTCAGCGACCGCAGCGGCTCGATCCAGATCGGCTTCCAGCGCGACGACCTCGCGGAGTTCTGGCCGAACCGCAAGAAGGTCGAGAGCAACGACCTGGTCAGCATCACCGGCGAGGTCGGACTGACCAACAAGGGCGAGAAGACCGTCTGGGCCAAGGACGTCGTGCTCGCGACGAAGGCGCTGCGGCCCGCGCCCGAGAAGTGGCACGGCCTGCAGGACACCGAGCAGCGCTACCGCATGCGCTACGTCGACCTGTTCGCCAACCCCGAGGTCCGCGACCAGTTCGCGACGCGGTCGAAGATTGTGCGCGAGTGCCGCCGCTACTTCGAGTCGCGCGACTACCTGGAGGTCGAGACCCCGATCCTGCAGCCGCTGTTCGGCGGCGCCGCGGCGCGGCCGTTCACGACGCACCACAACGCGCTCGACATGCCTCTGTTCCTGCGCATCGCCCCCGAGCTCTACCTCAAGCGGCTGATCGTGGGCGGCATGGAGCGCGTGTTCGAGATCGGGCGCGTGTTCCGCAACGAAGGCGTCAGCACCCGCCACAACCCCGAGTTCACCATGCTGGAGAGCTACGAGGCGTGGGCGGACTACCGGGACATCATGGACCTCGTCGAGGGCCTGTTCGGCCACCTCTGCGAGACCATCCTCGGCGGGTCGGGCGAGGTGACGTTCCGGGGCGAGCAGTACGACTTGAAGCCGCCGTTCCAGAAGGCGCGCTACCTCGACCTGTTCGCCGATAAGAACCCTGGTGTCGACTGGTTCGAGCACGACCAGGTGACGGCGCGCGCGAACGAGCTCGGCCTCAAGACGGACGGCATCGAGCCCGCCAAGCTGGCGAACGATGTCTTCGAGGCGACCGTCGAGGACACGCTGACCGGGCCGGTGTTCGTGCACGACTACCCGACCGCGATCAGCCCGCTGGCCAAGCGCATGGCCGACGACCCCCGCGTCACCGAGCGCTTCGAGCTGTTCATCGCGGGCATGGAGCTCGGCAACGCGTTCTCGGAGCTCAACGACCCGGTCGACCAGGAGGCGCGGTTCGAGGCGCAGGTCCACGACAAGGACGACGAGACCCCCGGCGAAGTCGACTCCGACTACGTGACGGCGCTGGAGTTCGGCATGCCGCCGACGGGCGGGCTCGGCATCGGCATCGACCGCCTCTGCATGCTGTTGACCGGCTCGACGTCGATCCGCGACGTCGTGCTGTTCCCGCTGCTGCGACGGGTCGACGCCCAGGCAGACGCGCTCGGAGCCGACGACGCGCAGCAGCGCGACGGCGCGGACGCTTCTGCCGACGGTCGAGCCGCCGATGGTCCCGCTGCCGACGATCCCGCCGCAGGTGATGGCCAAGCGGCGCCGGCCGCCTCGTGAGCCGATCCTCGTGACCCCCGCGTTCAGCCCCTTCCTCGCGCTGCGCTACCTCGTCACCCGGCGCATCAACGTGCTCGGCGTGCTCGGC
>JBERSB010000218.1:0-20166 GCA_041236755.1 Luminiphilus sp.
GCGACGAGCCTGCCGGCCGGCCACCCAGCGTGGTCCACTGCGCGGTGTGCGGGATGACCGCGATCATCACCTCGGAGTCGCGCTGGTCGGCGATCGTGAGCGAGACCCCGTCGAGCGTGATCGAGCCTTTCTCGACGCAGTACTTGCGCAGGTCCTCGGGCACCTTGGCCCAGAGCTCGCCGCCCTGCTCGGCGTCGATCCCGACGGTCAGCTCGCCGACGCCGTCGACGTGGCCCTGCACGATGTGGCCGCCGAGCGGCTCGCCTGCGCGCAGCGCCCCCTCGAGGTTGAGCCGCTCCCCCTCAGCGACGTCCCCCAGCCACGTGCGCTCGAGCATCTCAGGGGTGAGGAAGAATTCGGCTACGCCGGAGTCGAGCGTGACGACGGTGCAGCAGACCCCCGACAGCGCGATCGAGTCCCCGATCCGGAAGCCGCCGGACAGGCCCGAGATGTCCACGGAGAGCCGCACGCCGCCTGGTTCGGCGGCGCGGGCGGTGACGGTGCCGGTGGCTTGCACGAGGCCGGTAAACATCTGGGGATCCGGGGGTCAGGTCAGCGGGGCTGCGGCCAGAATCGGCGCCCGGGAGGGCCCGGCCAGCCTTGACCACTATGGGCCGCAACCGTATGGTGTTCGACCCTTCTTCGCGGCAGGGGCACCTTGCACTGCGCCATTCTGACACTCTTTCCAGACGCCATCCGGCCCTATCTGGACGAGAGCATCCTCGGGATCGCTCAGGCGCAAGGCAACCTTCGGGTCGACCTCGTCGACTTCCGAGGCCACGCACTGGACCCTCACCGAACGGTCGACGACCGACCTTTCGGCGGAGGCCCTGGCATGGTGCTCAAGCCCGAACCGATCTTTTCAGCTATAGAACACGTGGAGCAGGCCGAAGGCCCGTTCCGCAAGATCCTGCTCTGCCCCCGCGGTCGGACCTTCGACCAGGCGCGCGCGCGGGAGCTCAGCCGCGAGCAGCGGCTGATGTTCCTATGCGGTCGCTACGAGGGCTTCGACGAGCGCATCCGTGACGGCCTCGCCCGATCGGAAGGCGGCTACGAGGAGATCTCCGTCGGCGACTTCGTGTTGGCCGGCGGTGAGCTCCCCGCGCTCGCCGTGCTCGAAGCCGCGGTCAGGTTGATCCCGGGTGTGTTGGGGTGCGCCGAGTCGGCGCAGCTCGAGTCCTTCGAAGGCGAATGGCTCGACTATCCGCAGTACACCCGCCCACGCGAGTTCCGCGGCATGGGTGTCCCCGAGGTGCTGTTCTCGGGGGACCACGCCGAGGTCGCGCGCTGGCGCGAGGAGCAGGCCAGGGCCTTGACCGCCAAGAAGCTGGCGATCGAGGGCCGCGACGGCTCATAACCACATCACGACTGCATCACATCACGACTGCAAGCGTCCCGGACGGCGAACGACCGCGCCGGGCGCAGCCAACTGACAGGCCAACGGACAGGACAGACCCATGAACATCATGCGCCAGATCGAGCTCGAGCACATGAAGAGCGAGCTCCCGGACTTCGGCGTCGGCGACACCGTCGACGTGCACTACCTCATCAAGGAAGGCGACAAGGAGCGCGTGCAGATCTTCACGGGGACCGTGATCAAGTTCCAAGGCGCGGGCACCCGCCGCACCTTCACGGTGCGTCGCATCGTCGCCGGCGAAGGCGTCGAGCGGACCTTCACGCTGCACAGTTCGCGCGTCGCCGACGTCAAGGTCAAGGGCCGCGGCGTCATCCGCCGCGCCAAGCTCTACTACCTGCGCGAGCGCGAGGGCAAGGCGACGCGCCTGACCCGCAACCTCGGCAAGCTCAAGTGGCCGCGCAGCGGTGCTGGCAGCGGCATGACCCACGACGAGCCGGCGCCCGAAGGCGACGCCGCCGAGTAGCACCCCGCGACGCCTCGACCCCAACTCCGGCGAGCCCGTAGCTCCTGGCGGCCACGCCGCCCAAATCCTGGGGAGACGGGCAGCACAGAGCCGATAGTTCCGGGCCGATAGTTCCGGGCCGATAGTTCCCTGTCTGGTTCCGCGCCAGTCGGCGCCTCCACCCCCCTCCTCGACACGTCTTCCGCGGCCTCGCCCCTCATGCTCGAGAACGCCCGTCGTCAGTTCCTCTTCGTCCTCGCGGCGATCCTCCTCGGCGCCGCGAGCATCGCGTTCTTGAGCCCGAGCTTCGGCCCCGACCTCAAGGGCGGCACGCAGCTGCTCTACGACGTCCCGGCCGACGTGCTCGACGACATCGTCACCAAGGAGGACACCACCAAGGACGAGGTCATGGCGCAGACGATCGGCGTCATGCGCGAGCGCATCGACCCGAACGGCACGCTCGACCCGCTGATCACGCGCAGCGGCGAGACCGGCATCCTGGTCGAGCTGAGCTACTTCGAGAACCCGCAGGACCTCAAGCGGGTGCTCGACCGCATCAGCAACCTCGGCCGACTCGAGATGCGGATGGTCGTCTACGACGGCTACAACAAGGAGGGCAACTCCTTCGTCACCGCGCGCATCACCGCGGAGAAGACCCGCCTCGAGAACTGGCTGAAGCAGCCGGACAACCAGGCGCTGATCGCGAAGGACCCGCTCAACATCCGTCGCTACAACGAGGACGTCGCCAACGGCCCGATCCTCAAGGGCCTGCTGCACTGGTACCCCCGCGAGGTCCGCCCCAACCCCAAGGACGCGTCCCGCTGGGACCGCTCCTACGCCGACATCCCGGACCTCGAGCCGGTCACGGTGCAGGCCTTCGACGAGGCGCAGTGGAACGGCGGCGCGATCCCCGAGAGCGTGCTCGCGCTCGACCCGAAGGAGCAGCGGCTGATCGAGTTCGTCGCCGTCAACATGTTCGAGCGCTCGTTCAGCGGCGAGGAGCTCGAGCCGTCGGGCGTCGGCATCGGCTCCGGCCAGAACGGCCTGCCGGCGGTCAACTACGAGCTGCAGGGCGCGTTCAAGGGCTCGTACGCGGACTGGTCCGCCGAGCACAAGGGCAAGTGCAGCGCCATCATCCTCAACGGCTACGTCAAGTCGGCGCCGATCTTCCGCAGCAAGATCCCGGGCCGCGGCATCATCGAGGGTGACTTCACCATCGACGAGGTCGAGGAGCTGGTGAAGGTGCTCCGCACCGGCTCGCTGCGCATCGAGCCGGAGATGCTCAGCAAGAGCACGATCGGACCCAACCTCGGACAGGCGGCGATCACCCGCGGCCTGTGGTCGATCGTCGGCGGCGGCCTGCTGGTCTTCGCCTTCATGCTCGCCTTCTACAAGATCGCGGGCACCATCGCGTGCGTCGCGCTGCTGCTGAACGTGTTCCTGCTCTACGCGGGCATGCTGTTCATGCAGGCGACGATCACGCTGCCCGGCCTCGGCGGCATCGTGCTGACGCTCGGCATGGCGGTCGACGCCAACGTGCTGATCTACGAGCGCATCCGCGAGGAGCTGAACAAGGGCAAGGAGATGCTGCAGGCCGTGCGCGCAGGCTTCGAGCGCGCCATGTCCGCCATCCTCGACTCCAACATCACGACCTTCCTGGTCGGCCTGGTGCTGTTCAACGTCGGGGTCGGCCCGGTCCGCGGGTTCGCCGTGACCCTGATGGTCGGCATCATCACGACCGTCTTCACGCAGTTCTTCGTCTCGCGCCTGCTGTTCCACTGGGCGCTGTCGAACAACAAGCTCGACGGCTGGAAGCCCAACACGCTGTTCGAGAACCGCAACGTCGACTTCGTCGGCAAGATCAAGATCTGCGCGCTGCTGAGCACGGCGCTGATCGTCGGCGGCGTCGGCTACTCGCTGACCGTCCCGGCCGAGGAGAAGCTCAGCATCGACTTCACCGGCGGCTCCAACCTCCGCATGGTCTGCGCCGAGCCGACCACGGACGAGGCGGTGCGCGCCACGCTGGCGGGAGACGCCGCGTTCCTGGCTGCCTACCCCACCTACAGCGTCAACAACGTCGGCGAGGACGGCACGTCCTACAACATCCGTCTGAAGCTCACGCCGACGCAGCGCGACGAGATCGACGGCGAGCGGTCCGCCTGGCGCGCGATGCGGCAGGACTACCTCGCCAAGCTCAGCGACGAGAACCTGTCCGAGGAGGAGCGCGAGAACCTCGAGCCTCCGCAGCCCTACACGCCCCCCTACGTCGAGGAGCTCGAGCGCGTCTTCGGAGACGTGCTGGTCGAGCCCGCGTTCAGCGGCGACCTGATGGTCAAGGACCCGCAGAACAACACGATGCTCGCCCAGATCGACGTGCACTTCGCGCGGCCGGTGCTGGTCGCAGAGGTGAAGGAGCGCCTGGGCAAGGGCCTCGCCGGCGGCGAGGTGACCCCGCTCGGCGACGCCGCCGCGACGCAGGGCAAGAACTTCCGCGTCGAGTGGACGACCCAGGGCTCGACCCGCAAGTGGCAGCTGGCCGAGCTGGTCAGCAACGAGCTCGTGGAGATGAAGGACGTCGACGGCAAGAACATCGTGCTGTCCGACCCGTTCCCCGAGGCGCAGGAGATCCAGGGGCGCCTGGTCGACGACCTGCGCAACGCGGCGATCGGCGCGCTGCTGCTGGCGTGGGCGCTCATCGTCTTCTACCTGCGGGTGCGCTTCCACGAGTACAAGTACGGCCTCGCGGCCGTCGTGGCGCTGATCCACGACGTGCTGGTGACGTTCGGCGTGGTGGTGCTCTGCAACCACCTCGGCCTCGTCAGCGCCGAGATCGGGCTCGCGATGATCGCGTGCTTCCTGACGATCATCGGCTACTCGGTCAACGACACGATCGTCGTGTTCGACCGCATTCGCGAGAACCGGATCGAGAACGCGCGCAACAACGTCAACGAGTCGTTCCGCTCGCTGATCAACCGCTCGCTCAACCAGACGCTGTCTCGCACCGTGCTGACCACGGTGCTGACGCTGTTCGTCGTGGTCGCGCAGCTGGTCGTCAACTGGAACAGCGGCTCGGACCTCGAGTCGTTCGCGTTCGCGATGACGATCGGCATGTGCTGTGGCGTCTACTCGACGATGTACATCGCCGCGCCGATCCTGATCTGGATGGACAAGGGCGACCCGGTCGAGGTCCCCGACGACCCGCGCGACCCCGAGCGCGAAGGCGACTTCGACAACGAAGCCGAGATCGCCGCGCAGCAGGCGGCCGTGGAGAAGGAGGCGTAGGCCGCCCGCGCGGCCGCGCATGAACGGCTCGCAACAGACGCCGCGGTTCACCGGCCTGCTGGCGCCGTTCGACCTGCGCTCGACGGCGCTGCTGCGCACCGACGTGCTCGTGATCGGCTCCGGCATCGCCGGCGCCGCCACCGCGCTCAGCGCCGCCGACGAGGGCGCCGAGGTGCTGTTGGTCACCAAGGGCGACCTCGACGAGACCAACACGGCGTGGGCCCAGGGCGGCATCGCCGTGGTCCAGCTCCCCGAGGACAGCGTCGAGCAGCACGTGACCGACACGCTGCGGGTCGGCGCCGGCGTCGCCGACGAGACCGTCGTGCGCTCGATCGTCGACCGCGCCCAGGACGCCATCGCGTGGCTGGAGCACCTCGGCACGACGTTCGACCGCCGGCGCGGCGGCGGCGACACCCACGGCACGCTGGAGCTGTCCAGAGAGGGCGGCCACACCCACCCGCGCGTCGTGCACAGCAACGGCGCGGCCACCGGCCGCGAGATCCAGCGCGCGCTCGTCGACGCGCTGCGCGCGCACCCGCGCATCACGATCATGCCGCACGTGTTCGTGCGCGACCTCGTCCTCCGCGACGGACGCTGCGTCGGCGCCGTCGGCCTGCAGAACGGCCGCGACGTGCCGAGCGAGGTCGCGATCGAGGCCGGCGCGGTCGTCGTCGGCACCGGCGGCACCGGGCAGATCTACCGCGAGACCACCAACCCGACGGGCGCCAGCGGCGACGGCGCGGCGCGGTGCTTCCGCGCCGGCGCGCGGCTGGTCGACTGCGAGTTCGTGCAGTTCCACCCCACCACGCTCTACATCGCCGGCGCCTCGCGCTTCTTGATCAGCGAGGTCGTCCGCGGGGCGGGCGCCGTGCTGCGGGACCGCAACGGCGACCGCGTGATGGAGGGCGCGCACCCGATGGCCGACCTCGCGCCGCGCGACGTCGTCAGCCGCACGATCCTCGAGCGGATGGTCGCGACCAACGACACGCACGTCTACCTGGACCTCAAGTCCGTGCAGGGCGACCCGCACGAGATGTTCCCGTCGATCGCGCGCATCTGCGCGACCTTCGACCTCGACCTCGCCAAGGACCCGATCCCGGTCCGGCCGGGCGCGCACTACTTCCTCGGCGGCGCCGACACCGACGCCACCGGCCACACCTCGGTGCCCGGCCTGTTCGCTGTCGGCGAAGCAGCGGCCAGCGGCCTGCACGGCGCCAACCGCCTCGCGTCCAACTCGCTGCTGGAGGGCGCGGTCATCGGGCTGGACTGCGGCCGCATCGCGGCGACCGAGGCGCGCGACATGGAGCTGTCCGAGCGCCGCCGCGGGCTGCCGCGCCGGGCCGACGGCCCCAAGCTCGCCGACGACCCGCCGCGCCTCTTGCACGACGACCTGCTCTACGCGCTGAAGTCGCTGATGTGGCGGCAGGTCGGGCTGCGCCGCGAGGACGAGGGCATGCGCGACGCCCGCGGCCGGATCGCGTTCTGGCACCAGTACCTCACGCGCGGGCCGCTCAAGGGCCGCCAGGCGTGCGAGCTCGCCAACATGCTGACGGTCGCCGCGCTCGTCGCCGAGGGCGGCCTGCAGCGCGTCGAGTCGCGCGGCACGCACTTCCGCACCGACGCCGACCAGCGCGACGACGAGCGCTTCTGTCGGAGGATCTTCCTCGAGCGGGCCGGCGACGGCGGCATCCACGCCGAGCTCGGACCGCTGCTCGAGCCGAGCGACCTGCAGACGAGATAAGGGCGCCGGCCGCGCCGCCCCAGCACCTTGGGAGACCACACCGTCGACACACAGAAGGGCCACCTGACCGAGGCCATCCTGTTCGGGCTGGTCCCGACCGGCGACCCGCGCACCGCGGCCGAGGCGCTGTCCGAGCTGCAGCAGCTCGCGGAGACGGCCGAGTTCGTGCCCGCCGGCTGCATCGTGCAGCACCGCCGCGTCGCCGACCCGCACAGCTACCTGGGCAGCGGCAAGCTCACCGAGCTCGCCGACGTGGTGCGCCTCGCACACAGCGGCTGCGTCATCTGCGACGACTCGCTGACCCCCAACCAGGCGCGCAACATCGAGCAAGCTGTCGGTGTCCCGGTGATCGACCGCAGCGAGCTGATCCTGCAGATCTTCGGCTCGCACGCGCGCACACCGCAGGCGCGGCTGCAGGTGGAACTCGCAGCGCTGCAGTACGAGCTGCCCCGCCTGCGCCGCCGCTGGACGCACCTCGAGCGCCAGCGCGGCGGCATCGGCCTGCGCGGCGGTGCCGGCGAGAAGCAGATCGACGTCGACCGCAACCTGGTGCGGACCCGGATCGCTTCGGTGAACCGCGACCTCAAGAAGATCGAGCAGCACAAGGTCCGCGAGGTGAAGGGCCGCCCGGACCTCTTCACGATCGCGCTCGTGGGCTACACCAACGCCGGCAAGTCCACCCTGATGAACCGGCTGACCGACGCCGGCGTGCTGGCCGAAGACAAGCTGTTCTCGACGCTCGACACGCGCACGCGGCCGTGGCGGCTGCCCGGCGGGCGCACGGTGCTGCTGACGGACACAGTCGGGTTCCTGCGCAAGCTGCCGCACCAGCTGGTCGCCAGCTTCCACGCGACGCTCGAGGAGGCCCTGCACACCGACCTGCTGCTGGTCCTGATCGACGGCAGCTCTCCGGAGGCCGCCGAGCAGCTGGTCGCTGTCAACGAGGTGCTCGAGACGCTCGAGGTCGACGACCTGCCGCGGCTTACCGTGCTCAACAAGCTCGACCAGGTCGAGGACCGCGCCGCCCTCGCGCCGCTCTGGCAGATCGACCCGGACGCAGTCGCCGTGTCGGTGCGCTCCGGCGAAGGCCTGCAAGACCTGTTCAGCGCGATCCAGTCGCACCTCTCCGACGTCGAGAACCGCGTCGAGTTGCTGCTGCCGCACTCCGCGGGCAGCCTGCACGCCGAGATCCGCGCCAAGGCCACCGTGATCTCCGAGTTCTACACCGAGGACGGCTGCCTGATGGAGATCCAGGCCTCGCCCGCGGTGCTCGGTCGCCTGATGGCGGGCGGCGCGCTGCCGGTCGCCCGCGACGAGTGAGGCCGCGCGGCGCCGCGGACTAGCTCGGGTCGAGCACGACCAGCAGGTCGTCGCCGACGACGGCCGCGCCGACGTCGGTGCACAGCTCGCGCACCACGCCTCCGACGGGAGCCCGCACGACCGTCTCCATCTTCATGGCCTCGAGCGTAAGCAGCGGGTCGCCCTCGGCGACCTCTTCGTCTTCGCCGACGTGCAGCGCGATCACGCGGCCGGGCATCGGTGAGCCGACCTCACCGGGGTTGGACGGATCGGCGCGGCGCCGCGTCTCGACCTCGCCCTCCAGCGACCGGTCGGCCACGACGACCTGCCGGTTCTGACCGTTGAGCTTGAAGTAGACGGTGACGCTGCCCTGCTCGTCCGGGTCGCTGCGCGCCTCGAGCGAGATGACGAGCGTCTTGCCGCGCTCGAGCTCGATCCAGACCTCCTGGCCCATCTCCAGGCCGTAGAAGTAGACCGGCGTCGGCAGCAGCGAGACGTCGCTGCAGCGGTTGCGGAACGCGAAGTAGTCGTCGAGCACGCGCGGGTAGAGCGCGTAGCTGACGACGTCGCGAGGCTGCGTCGGGCGGTTCATGCGCGCAGTGCAGTGGCCCTCGGCGGCCTCGAAGTCGAACGGCTCCATGCCGTCGCTGGGGCGTCCGTCGAGCACCGGCAAGCCCTTGAGGACCGCGCGCCGCAGGTCCTCCGGGAAGCCGCCGGGCGGCTTACCCAGGTGTCCCTGGAAGTAGGTCACCACCGACTGCGGGAAGTCGAGCCGCTTGGACTCCACCAGCAGCTTCTGCCGCGTCGCCTCCACCGACGGCTCGAGGCCGTTGCGCAGCTCGAGCAGGTCGTTCTGGACCAGGAAGATCGCGAAGTCGCCGACCATCTTCGAGGACGGCGTGACCTTCGGGATGTCGCCGACCAGCTGGTTGACGACGGCGAACGCGTGCCGCACCTCGGCCCAGCGGTCGATCAAGCCGAGCGAGGCCACCTGCGGGCGCAGGTTGGAGTACTGGCCGCCGGGGATCTCGTGGTAGTAGACCTCGCTCGTGCTGCTCTTGAGCCCGCACTCGAACGGCGCGTAGTGCTCCCGGACGCCCTCCCAGTAGTCCGCGAGCGGCTGCATCTCGTGGTTGGTCAGCCCGGTCTCGCGCTCGTGGCCGCGCAGCGCGGCGATCAGCGCGTTCATGCTCGGCTGGGACGTCAGCCCGGCCATCGAGGACAGCGCCGTGTCGACGATGTGCACGCCCGCCTCGATCGCCGCGATGTAGGTGGCGACGCCGTTGCCCGACGTGTCGTGGGTGTGCAGGTGGATCGGCAGGTCGGTGACCTCCCGCAGCTTGCCGATCAGCATGCGCGCGGCCTGCGGCCGCAGCAGCCCCGCCATGTCCTTGACGCAGAGGATGTGCGCGCCGAGGTCCTCGATCCGCTTGGCGAGGTCGGTGTAGTAGTCGATCGAGTACTTGGTGCGCGCCGGGTTGTCGACGTCGCCCGTGTAGCACATGGCGACCTCGGCGAGCTTGCCGGTCTGCAGCACGCGCTCGACCGAGACCTGCATCGAGTCGAGGTCGTTCAGGCTGTCGAACACGCGGAAGACGTCGATGCCGCACTCCGCGGCGCGGTCGATGAACTCCTCGACGACGTTCTGCGGATAGCTCGTGTAGCCGACCGCGTTCGCGCCGCGCAGCAGCATCTGCTGCATCACGTTCGGGATCGCGCTCTTGAGCTTCTGCAGCCGGTCCCACGGGTCCTCGTTCAGGAAGCGGTAGCAGACGTCGAAGGTCGCGCCGCCCCAGGTCTCGAACGAGAACATCTGGTGCGCGACGTGGGCCATCGCCGGCGCGATCGCCAGCATGTCCTTGGTGCGCACGCGCGTCGCCAGCAGCGACTGGTGCGCGTCGCGCATCGTCGTGTCGGTGAGCAGCGGCTTGTTCTGCCGCTTGATCCACTCGACGACCTTCTCCGGGCCGCCCTCGTCGAGGATCTGCGCGGTGCCCGGCGGCGGCATGCCGTCGGGAGCGACCGGGGTCGGTGGCGCAGCGCAGCTCGCGGGCGAGAGGCGCTGCTCGGGCCGGACCGTCGGGTGGCCGTTGACGATCACGTCGGCGAGGTAGGTCAGGAGCTTGGTCGCCCGGTCGCGGCCGTGCTCGATCTCGAACAGCTCCGGCGTCTCGTCGAGGAAGCGCGTCCACGTCTCGCCCCGCAGGAAGGCTTCGTGCTGCAGCACGTTCTGCAGGAACGCGAGGTTGGTCTTCACGCCCCGGATGCGGAACTCCCGCAGCGCGCGCACGCCCTTCAGCGCGGCCTGCTCGAGCGACCCTGCGAAGGTGATGCACTTGACCAGCAGCGAGTCGTAGTGCCCCGAGACCACCGTGCCCGCGAGGCCGTCGCCGCCGTCCAGCCGCAGCCCGAAGCCGCCGGGCGCGCGGTAGGCCATGATCGTGCCGGTGTCCGGGAGGAACTCGTTCTGCGGGTCCTCGGTCGTGATCCGGCACTGGATCGCGTAGCCGCGCGGCTGGATCGCGTCCTGGCTCGCGAGGCCGATCGCTTCGCTGTCGAGCCGGTGACCCATCTCGACGAGCAGCTGCGTCTGCACGAGGTCGATGCCGGTGATCTGCTCGGAGACGGTGTGCTCGACCTGCAGCCGCGGGTTGACCTCGATGAAGTAGTGCTGGCCGTCCGCCACCAGGTACTCGAACGTGCCGGCGTTGTGGTAGCCCGCGCTGCTCGCGAGCTTCAGCGAGTCCGCGAAGAGCGCGGCCCGCGTCGCCTCGGGCAGGTTCGGCGCCGGCGCGATCTCCACGACCTTCTGGTGCCGCCGCTGGACCGAGCAGTCACGCTCACAGACGTGCACGACGTTGCCGTGCCGGTCCCCCATCACCTGCACTTCTATGTGGCGGACCTTGGGCAGATACTTCTCCAGGAATACGACCGGGCTGCCGAACGCGGCCAGCGACTCGCTGCGCGCCTGGCGCAGCAGCGGCGTGATGTCGCGCCGCCGCTCGACCACCCGCATGCCGCGGCCGCCGCCGCCGTGCGCGGCCTTGAAGATCGTCGTGCCGTGCTCGGCGAAGAACGCATCGGCCGCGGCGAAGGCCTCGGCCTGGTCGGGGGGCAGCTCCATGCCGGGCACGCAGGGCACGCCGAGCGACTCGGCCGCCTTGCGCGCCTCGACCTTGTCGCCGAGGCGCTGGATCACGCCCGCCTCGGGCCCGACGAACGAGATCCCCGCCGCGCGCACCTTCGCGGCGAACGTGTGGTTCTCGGACAGAAAGCCGTAGCCCGGATGGATCGCGTCGACCTTTGCCTGCCGCGCGATCTCGAGGATCTCGTCACCCGCGAGGTATGCCTGGACCGCTCCCTTGCCCTTGCCGACGAGGTAGCTCTCGTCGGCCTTGTAGCGGTGCTGGTTGGTCGCGTCCTCCTCGCTGAAGATCGCGACCGTGCGGATGCCCAGCTCCGCGCACGCGCGGAACACACGGATCGCGATCTCCCCGCGGTTGGCGCAGAGGACCTTGCGGAACGGGCGGTCGGTCATGGGGGCGGCTCCTTGCGAGGCGCGCGCTGCGACGCGCCTCTCCTCGCGCAATCGACAGTTTCGGCCCCGTCGCTGAAGGGTCCTTACCATTGTGCATTCGGCAGCGCCGGAGCCCGCCTCGCAGGTGCCTGCCAACGCCGAATGTGCATATGTTTCCACGCTATATTCCCCAAGGGCGACACCTCGTAAGCCCCGTATCCAGCCGCGGATCTCGCCGAAACACTGCGTGGTCTTTGTCGGGGCCGTCGTTAGACTCTGGGCCCGGAATGGACCTGCTGCCTGCCTTCCGGATCTCGCTGCTCGTCGCGGCCGGAGGTCTCGCCGCGTGCGCCGGTTCGCCGCCGAAGACCACGCCGCTGGACGCACGCATGATGCTCGTATCCAAGGCGAGCCCGACGCTTGCCCTCATGTGCGACGGAATCGACGCGCCGCCCGCACCCAACGCCAACGCGCTGGTCAGCAAGGTCGTCGACCCCGCAGGAATGGCCGCGCTGATCGCGACGTTCGAGGCCGAGCAGATGTTCGCGCACGCGCTGCCCGACACGCCGCGCCGCGCGAGGCAGGCGATCATCCTCGACCGCGACGGCGTGCGGTCCGTATGGGCGTTCGCCGGCGACGCGCAGGACCCTCGGCGCGTGGCCTTCGTGAAGGCGCGCAGCTACTTCCTCCAGCTGTTCAACCACGCGCGCAACTACGTCCCGGCCGATCGCGCCGCCGAGAGCGGCATGCAGCCGTCGGGCGGAAGCGCGAACGCGCTCCGTCGGGGGCGCTCGTGACCGTGCGGGCAGTCGCGATCGTCCCGGTGCGCGTCGGTAGCCAGCGCCTCCCGGGCAAGGCCCTGCTGGCCGAGAGCGGCCAGGAGCTGTTCCTGCACACCTGTGACCAGGCGCGGAAGGCCGACAACGTCGACGTCGTCTGCGTCGCGACCGACGACGACCGCGTCGAGGCCGCCGCGCGCGCCCACGGCTACGAGGTCGTGCGCACCAGCGCTGCGTGCCGCACCGGCAGCGAGCGCTGCGCGGAAGCAGCGCAGCAGCTCGCGTGCGACGCGGTGCTCGACATCCAGGGCGACTGGCCCGAGGTCGAGCCGCGCGACCTCGAGGCGCTCGTCGACGACCTGCTGACCGGCGCAGCGCTCTGCAACACGCTGTGCGCGCCGCTCGCCGATCCTGCGGTGATCGCCAACCCCAACGTCGTCAAGGTCGTGCGCGGCCGCAGCGGCAAGGCCCTCTACTTCAGCCGGAGCGCGATCCCCCACGTGACCGTCGGCGACTACCCGACGCGCCGACACATCGGCGTCTACGGCTTCTCACGCGAGACGCTCCTGCGGGTGCCCGCGCTGCCGTCGAGCGGGCTCGCCGAGGCAGAGAGCCTGGAGCAGCTACGCTTCCTGGAGAACGACATCGACATGCACGTGCTCGACGCCCACGGCGACCCGTGGGGCATCGAGACGCGCGAGGACTACGACGCCTACCTGCAACGCCTGGGCGCCAGGCAGAACTGACCCGCACCTATATGACCAAGTACCTGTTCGTCACCGGAGGAGTGGTCTCGTCGCTCGGCAAGGGGCTGACCTCGGCCGCGATCGGCTGGATCCTCGAGCGCCACGGCCTGACGGTGTCGATGCAGAAGCTCGACCCCTACATCAACGTCGACCCCGGCACGATGTCGCCCTTCCAGCACGGCGAGGTCTATGTCACCGACGACGGCACCGAGGCGGACCTCGACCTCGGCCACTACGAGCGCTTCACGCACGCGCCGATCACCAAGGACTCCAACTACACGACGGGCAAGATCTACAAGTCGGTCATCCAGAAGGAGCGGCGCGGCGACTACCTCGGCAAGACCGTGCAGGTGATCCCCCACATCACCGACGAGATCAAGATGGGCATCCGCGCCGGCGCCGCAGCGCGCGACGGCGAGGCGCCCCCCGACGTGGCGATCACCGAGATCGGCGGCACGGTCGGCGACATCGAGAGCCTGCCGTTCCTCGAGGCCATCCGTCAGTTCAGCCTCGAGGTCGGCCCCAACGACTGCATGTTCATCCACCTGACGCTGCTGCCCTACCTGCGCGCGTCCGGCGAGCTCAAGACCAAGCCGACGCAGCAGTCGGTCGGCAAGCTGCGCGAGATCGGCATCCAGCCGCACGTGCTCGTCTGTCGGACCGAGGTCGCGATGGACGAGGACATGCCGCGCAAGATCTCGCTGTTCTGCAACGTGCGCGCGGAGAACGTGATCGAGGAGAAGGACGTCGACTTCTCGATCTACGAGGTGCCGCTCATGCTGATCGAGCGCGGCCTCGACCGGCGCATCCTGGACCACCTGCAGCTCGAGCCCAGACAAGAGGTCGACACGTCCGACTGGCAGCAGCTGCTCGAGGTCGTCAAGCAGCCCGAGCACGAGGTCACGATCGCCGTGGCCGGCAAGTACATCGAGCTGCACGACGCCTACAAGTCGATCTACGAGTCGCTCAGCCACGCCGGTATCGCCAACCGCTGCAAGGTCCACCTCAAGAAGGTCTCGGCCGAGCACATCGCCGACGACGGCGCGGCCGCCCACCTGGGCGACGTCGACGGCATCCTGGTCCCCGGCGGCTTCGGGGAGCGCGGCTTCGAGGGCAAGATCGCGGCGATCGCGTACGCCCGCGAACAGAAGATCCCCTTCCTCGGGATCTGCTACGGCATGCAGGCCGCCGTGGTCCAGTTCGCCCGCAGCGAGCTCGGGCTCGAGGACGCGACGACCACCGAGTACGAGCCCAACGCAGCGCACCCGGTGATCTCGCTGATGGAGGAGCAGAAGCGCACCAACGACAAGGGCGGCACCATGCGCCTGGGCGCGTTCGAGTGCGCGCTGAAGGAAGGCACCAACAGCCGCCGCGCGTACGCCGCCGAGACCGTGCACGAACGCCACCGCCACCGCTTCGAGCTCAACAACGACTACCGCGATCAGCTCGCCGAGAAGGGCCTCGTGATGGCGGGCGTCAACCCGAAGCTCGACCTCGTCGAGGTCGTCGAGATCCAGGACCACCCGTGGTTCGTCGGCGTGCAGTACCACCCCGAGTACAAGACCCGGCCGCTCGAGGCGCACCCGCTGTTCCGCGACTTCGTGCACGCGGCGATCGAGCGCCGCGCCGAAGAGCGCTGACCGACGCAGCGATGGCGGCGGATCGCGACTCGCCACGAGCGGCGCCGCAAGGCGCGCTCAAGGCCGCGTGGCTGTGGGCCGCAGGGACCGCCGCAGCCATGGTCGTAGGGCTCACCGCAGAGGTCTCCGCCGACGCCGCGCGGTGGTTCGGCATGCGCGGCCCGCGCTGCCCGCTCGGCGCCTGCGTCGGCGAGCTGCACTGCCCCGGCTGCGGACTCGTCCGGAGCACGTCGTCGGCGCTGCAGGGGGACTTCGCGTCCGCGTGGCAGTGCCACCCCGGCGGGCTCGCGGTCGCGCTCCTTATCCCGATGACGTTTCTCGTGCATTTGGACATAATCCGGCGCCGAGACGAAATGGGCCTCCACCGCCGCCTCCGCAGCGCGGGCTACGTCGTCTTCGTCGCGGCCGTGCTGCTTGGCTGGATCGCGAGATACCTGATCCGCACCTGAGTCGCATCCATGCTCTCGACGCTCCCTGCACCACCTGCCGCTGACGAGGACGTCGTGTTCTTCCTCGTCTTCCTGGCCGTGAAGGCGATCTTCGGCATCATCTGCGCCGTCGTCGCCAACAACAGGGGCCGGAGCGGGGTCGGTTGGTTCTTCATCGGGGCATTCCTCGACTGCATCGGTCTCGTGCTCGTGCTGGCGATGCCCGACCTCAAGAAAGAGGAGGAGCGCGAACGGCGCCAGAAGCTCGAGAGCCGCAGACTGCGCGAGCAGCTGGCCAAGGAGCGTCAGGTCGCCGACAGCCGGCACCAGAGCGTGGAGCAGCGCCTCGGCGCCCACGACGAAGCGCTCGGCATCGACACGTCGTCTCCGCCCGAGCTCGGCCCCGCGGCGGCAGCACCGCAGCTCACCGAAGGTGGCGCGTGGTTCTACGCGCTCGACAACGAGCGCCAGGGCCCGGTCACCGAGGAGACGATCCGGCACCTGCTGCGCGCCAAGGCCGTGGACCGCGCCACGCTGGTCTGGCGCGAGGGCTTCGCGGACTGGATCCCGCTCGGGGACACCGAGGCTTTCGCCGGGGACGCGACGTGAGCGACGCCGGCCCCCGCCCGACCGCAGACACCGGCCCGCTGCCGAGCGGCCCGCCGAACGCGCTGGTCGTCGACGGCATCCTGGACGGCCGCGTCCGCGACGCGCAAGCGCTGCGCGAGGCCGTAGAGCGCCTCTCGACGTGCGGCGCGGGCGCGTTCCGCCTCGACATCACCGGCGGCCGCTTCAGCCTGCTCCCCGTCGAGACGCACGTGCCGCCGGGCGCGTTCGACCTCACCGCGCAGTCGGACTTCCTCGACCGTCTCCACGAGGTCGTGCAGGCCGCGCAAGACAACAGCGTCGAGGCGACGCTGCGGTGCAAGTTGGTCTACGGGGCCGAAGTGGCGGAGACGCTGTTCGTCGTGCGCGGCGCGCGCGTCGAGCCGCTGACGAGGCGCCGGCCCGCTGTGTCGGGCGACGCGCCGGCGCTCCCGACCACCGACGCAGACACATGGGCAGGACTACAGAGGCGCCAGCTGCTGCTGCTCGCGCCGCTGCTGCTCGCGCTGATCGGCTTGCTCGCGTGGCAGTCGGGCTACGTCGACCGGATCCTCGCGGCCCGCGCCGAGAAGCTCACGACCAAGACCGGGCCCTTCGGCGACATGCTCGAGGTGCGCGTGGACCGCTCCTGGGGCTACTACGAGGTCACCGTGACGCGCGGAGCAGGCTACCCCGACAGCCCCGAAGCGCTCGAGGCCCGCAAAGCCTCCGTCCAGGAGCTCGCCGGTCAGGCCGCGTGCACGGTCGTGGGCGACGGCGACGACCTCTTCGTGCAGCTGCTGGACGGCTCAGGCGAAGTGCTGACCGCAGAACGCGCAGAGCTGCGCAGCCTGTTGACCGAGGACTCCGGCGAGGTCGTCGTGAAGCTGGAAGGGCGCATGGCCGCTGCGACCGTGCGGCTCTCGCTCGACAGAGGCATCGAGAACAAGAAGTAGGCGTGGATCCATCCGAGCAGCAGCCGGTGCGCACGTGGCCGGAGGGTCGCTCGCTCACCGACGAGGAGTGCGTCGCGCTCTCCTGCGCCAGCTGCCGGACACTCTGGCGGATCCACAACCGACTCCGCGGCTTCCGGCTCCGCTGCGGCTGCGGGACCTGGCTGCAGCTGACCCCGCCCGCGCCCACAGCCTCGTCGCCGGCGCTGCTGACCGGCGGCAGCGAACCCCAGCTACCGGTCTCGTTCGATCCAGAACAGGCGCGCCTCGACGAACGCGGCCTCGTGCAGCTGCCCGGCGACGAACACGACGGCGAGGTCTTCTACGCCGAGATCCCGGTCGACGCGCCGATGGCGCCGGGCACGGTGTACGGCGCCAGCAACACCAACCAGGCGCGCTGGACCAACCGCACGCTGCTCGAGTTCGCGTTCTTGATGGCGGCGCTGCTCGGCCCGCAGGTCGCCGTCGCGCTGATCAGCGCCGGCAACGAGACCGAGCTGCTCCTGCCGATCGCGAGCGCCGTGTCGTGCGTGCTCGTCGGCGTCGTCATCGTCTGCGCGGGCCCGTTCGGCCTCATCGGCCTGCGCGGCGCAAGACCTCGCTTCTTCCTCGAGGCGCTCGGCATGGCGGCGCTGTCGGTCGGTCTCGCCACGCTCTACGTGATGGGGCTCGAGGCGCTGTTGCCCGACGCGAAGAGCGGCCTCGAGGGCCTGACCGAGCGCATCGGCCTGCCGCTCGCGCTGTTCGTCGTGGCCGTGACCCCAGCCGTGCTCGAAGAGGTGATCTTCCGCGGCATGCTGCAGGGCCGCCTGATGGCGCTGATGGGTCGCTTCGGCGGCTTCTTCGTGACCGCAGCCGCGTTCGCCGTGGTGCACGGCCAGCCAGTCGCGCTGCCGATCCACCTGGGCCTCGGCCTCTACCTCGGCTGGCTGCGCGAACGCGCGAACAGCCTGCTGCCGTGCATGCTGATGCACTTCCTCTACAACGGCACGCTGGTGACGCTCGAGCACCTGCAGCTCGGCTGAGCGCGCGTTCCTGCCCCGGGCGATGCATCCACCGACCGACGCCGACGAACACGCGACGATGAGCGAGAACGGACCAGCTTGGGCGCGGCGCGTGCTCTGGGCAGCCGCCGTCTACAACGTCGCGTTCGGCGCGTGGGCCGTCGTCTGGCCGGCGCAGTGGTTCGAGCTCGGCGGGATGGACGTGCCGGCGAAGCTGTTCGTCTGGCAGTGCGTCGGCATGATCGTCGGCGTCTACGGCGTCGGCTACGCGTGCGCCGCGGCCCGCCCGCTGCGGCACTGGCCGATCGTGCTGGTCGGCTTCCTCGGCAAGGTGTTCGGCCGATCGGCTTCTTCGACGCAGCCTTGCGCGGAGACCTGCCGTGGCGCGCTGGCTGGCTCATCGTCACCAACGACCTGATCTGGTGGCTGCCGTTCGGCGCGATGCTGCTGCTGGCGTGGCGCCACCACCGGAGCGCGCGGTGAGCTTCGAGCAGCTGGCGCTGCTGCAGCTGCTGCCGACGCTGTTCATGGCCGGCGTGATCTGGTTCGTGCAGGTCGTGCACTACCCCCTGTTCGGGGACGTCGACCAGCAGGCGTTCGTGCGCTACGAAGCGCACCACACGACGCGCACCACGTGGGTCGTGCTACCGCCGATGGTCGCCGAGCTCGCGCTCGCCTTCATCCTGGCGCTCCGCGCGCCTGCCGGCCAGCACTTCCTCGCGTGGACCGGGGCGGCGCTGGCCGTCGCGATCTGGCTCTCGACGTTCCTGCTGCAGGTGCCGTGCCATCGGAGGCTCTCGCAGGGCTTCGAAGCTGCGATCCACCAGCGGCTGGTGCGCGGCAACTGGCTGCGGACCGCGCTGTGGACGGGGCGCGTCGCGGTCGCGCTCGCGATGGTCTGGCCGGGATGACCAAGCAGCGCGGATCGCGCCGTCAGACGCGGCGGCGGCGCCACTTCTTCCACGTCGGCACCGCCCACATCACGTAGCCGCTCCCCGCGATGAACAGCAGCAGGCACGCGACGATCGGCATGACCCGGTCGTGCGCGAAGTCGCCGAACCAGGAGCCGTCGTGCAGGCTCTCCAACCAGTCGCTCCGGCGCACCCTGGCGGCGCTGGTCTTCAGCGAGACGGCGCACACCTGCACCTCGAGGTCGTCGTGCTTGCTGATTACCTTGTGCAGGCGCTTGCCGGGGCGGAAGTCGACCCGCGCGATGTCCTTTTCTTCCTGCAGTTGGGGCAGGCCGAGCGCGAAGACCGCCTCGTAGACCTTCGCGATGGGCTGCAGGTCCTCGACGCCTCCCGGCGCGCACTCCATCGTCGGCGGCTGCAGCCAGTCGTAGTCCTTCTTGACCAGCAGCAGAAAGCCGGTCACCGAGACCATCATCAGGATCAGCCCTGCGGCGATGCCCAGCCATCGGTGCAGCAGCCAGATCGTGCGGAACACGGACATCGGGCTAGTCCTCTGCGTAGCTCGCCATCAGGTAGCGCGGCTCGAGGTCTGTGACCGACGCAGCGAACCGCGGGAGACCCTGTGCCAGCAGCGCCGACGCGTCCATCCCGCCCACCTCCAGGCACTCCAGACCGCGCTGCTCGCGCAGGGTCCGCGCGAACGCAGCGGGCGCGACGAGCCGCTCCGCGTCACCGCAGCGGCTGAGCACCTCGTCGACAGCGGCGGCGTTCGCGGGCTCCCGCTCGCGCACACACGCCGCCGAGACCTCGTGCACCGCGGTGTGCAGCCGGCCGCGCCGGGCGTCCAGCAGCGTGCGTACTACGTCGAGGTGACCTGGGACGTCATGATCCAGGCAGGCGTGTCGCGCGAGCACCGCGAGGCTGCAGACGCCCTCGACCTCGAGCGGGCCGAACTGCTGCAGGAACCGCGCGAACGTGACGGCGACGCGCAGACCGGTGTAGGAGCCCGGACCGACGTCGACGACGAGGCGCTGCAGCGCCGCGGGGCGGACACCGCGCGAAGCGCACAGCTCCTGGCACAGCCGCGCGAGGTCTCCGCGCTGACCGGGCGGCACGCTCGAGACCGTGATCTCGCCGTCGAGGTCCAGCGCCGCCGAGAACGCGGCGTCGCCGCACAGGTTGCTGCCGGTGATCGCGAGCGTCGGGCTCACGCGCCGAGCTCCGCGCTGATCACGTCGGCGAGTTCGTCACAGAGCCGCTCGCACAGCGCGCCGTCGCGAGCCTCGATCATCACCCTGCACTTCGGCTCGGTGCCCGAGTAGCGCAGCAGCAGGCGTCCGTCGTCGCCCAGCAGCGCCTCGACCTCCCGCTGCTTGTCGGCGACGGCGGGCACCGTCGCGAGGTCCGGCTTGCTGCGGACCT
>JBERSB010000219.1:0-6672 GCA_041236755.1 Luminiphilus sp.
GCGGTCGCGAATCGGCCATCCGCGCCATCGGAGCACGGGATTCTGGCCGAATCAGCGCCGGCCGAGTTTCCGGACACCACGCGTACGACTCTCCGGACAGCACGTGCGTAGAGTCATCAGTTACCACAATGGCAACTGAGCCAAGTCCCTGTAGGCGCCACGTATTCGCAGTTTGCGATGCCTGCGCAGACGTTTGTGGCAGAAGGGCAGAAATGCCAGAAGGCCGTCTGCTGCCCGTCAGCCGGAGTGTGTGACTGTGCGGCGATGACACACAAGTCGTCAACGGAGATCTCCTCACTCGGGCAGGAACAGGAGCGATAGGTGTAAGTGCCGCCAAGACCATCGGATTGCGTCCACTCGAGAACCTCGCATTTATTCCCATCGCCGGGGCACACATCAAGCGTTGTGCACGAAACTTCAGCAGTCAGGTAGTGAACTTGGGTCGACTCTCGACAGTCTCGTTGATCTAGAGCGCTCTCTGAACTGGCCGCAGAAATCGCGTAGACAATCACCTGGAAGATCCATTCGAACATGATCGGCTCCTTCTAATTGGCCCCTAGGGCGATAGACAACTCGGCAGACGGTGCTGCGACGTCATGACGCTTGTCATGCACGATTCGCACACTTGAATCATACGCAATTACGCGAATCTCGCCGGGAGGCACCAACCCTTCAAAGATCCCGCCTCCGACCTTGTAGATGGGAGCAGGGTTGCGCGATGGCACCAGCAAGACCCGAACACCGCAGTCGTCAGCAGCCTTGCCGGCTGCATCAACTACCTTGACGCGCACACGAACGTGTTCGGGGGCAATTCTAGCTACCTCTGTAATCTCGCCGGCCCCAACCTTGAAAACGACTGGCTCAACACGAAACGGCATCGGGGCGCCGACCGCGTATTCCCCCACAGGCAACCACGTGCGGACGATACCATCGCTTGCCGGCTTACGCATAATGCCGAACGGAGAGCCAGCCCGCTCCTTGGGATTGATCACTACACCCAACGGCGCCTCCAATTTCAGCTCGCCGAACTCGACATCGATCTCTGGAAGCTCGACCACGGTGAGGTCGCTGGCATCCCACTCGGTCAAGGGGACGTATACCATCTCGACTGGTTCGCTAATCGCCCCCCCAAAGCCATCGCAGACGCGTATCGTGCCACCCAGCACCTGCTGATGAGCAGCAGAACCAGCGCGGCGCGACAGCGTCCGCACATTTAGGTGAGCCTGCACACTACCTTCACGCAACGGTTCCCATTGCTCATAAAGCGTCGCCAGTTCGAGCCTCAACTCCCGCCTCTGCATCGGGGTGAGATCCTTGAGTGCCCCCGAGTGCCGCATCTGGGCACCGAGCCAGCCGCGCACAGCGTCGGAGACAGGCTCATTCGAGCACACAGCAATGGCCGAAACATATACGCGACGCATCGTCCCAGCGAGCGACACCGGACCCGATCGGAACGTAACTCTCGCGCCCGTTGAGGTTGCCCCATCTTCTGCCTTCATACTGGCCACATAACCACTCTTTCGAAACGAGACATGCCCGACTCCAGCACAGCCGTCAATCCGATACCGCCCAGATGCATCCGTGGTCGTCCATTGGACGCCTACGACGATCATCCCGTTTTGCGAAACAGCGAAACCGTGTGTGCCTGATTGGGAATCGACCTCCTCAGGGACACTCGCGCCACCCATCGCAAGAAAGACGGCAACGCCCTCCAAAGGGCTTCCGAGAGCATCCTCAACAACACCTGACAAGCGCGCCCCCGCACTCAGACCAATTCGGAGTCCTCGCGACTCATCCTCTACGCGCACAATTCTTGGAGCGAAACCGGGAGCCACCGCGCACACCTGGCGGAAACTAGGCCTACGCTCAAGAAGCAAGACCCCATCGACATCAGCACACCCAAGTCGCTCACCCTCGGCCCAAAGCTCCCCCGAGGCGACAGCAGCACCGCCTGCATTGTCGAAGAACTCGACGACATAGGCAGAGGACTGCTCGGTTCGGACGCCTGCCCCTCCTTGCTCCGACACCTCGCGGGCCAATTCAGCACGAGCGCGTGAGGGCTCGGCGGGCAGATCCACGACTTCATGATCACCGCCCGGCATGCGGTGTGGCGGACTCGTCTCAGCTACGGCGTAGATGCCAACAAACACCAACAGTAGCAGAGAGAGGGTCAGAATTAGGTAGCGCATCGAGATTTGTTCGGCGGCCCAGGGGACGCGAAGCTTATTGACTTATGGGTTCTGACACTTGCACTGTTTCCAATGCCCAGCTGTATTCGGCCACATTAGGCACTTCTGCGCACGACACTGGTTGATGGCGTCCCTGCACACAGGACTGTTGCTGTAGACGGGAGGCTCAGCCTGGATCAATGTTCCATACTGCGCCATAAAGCAACCAACCTGATCCCACTGTGAATTATCACCAGAGCATTTACAGAAGACGAACCGCTGCAAGCCGCCACCGAGGATCACCTCCTCATGAGCGCATTGTTCGCCGGGGTCACAGGCAGGAAAGCAGTCTGCGATCTCACCTGTGATTTCGTGAACTTGAGTAGCCGTCCAACAGTCCGCGTCGCCGTTGAACGGGACGACAGAGACACCAGCCTGTGCCTGACTACCATAGCCCGCGTCTGCTTGCCGGCCACTACCTGAAGCACCATCCAGCAGTAGAAGTCCAGAAAGAACCACAACAACAACGGCAACTGCAAAGGTATGCATGAGACTCTCCTGATGCGGCGCTCACAAAGCGAGCCACCATTCGCTAACCCTACAAGCTTGAGCGACGCCTGACCACTAGCTCAAGGGCGTATACCGATCAGCTCGTGCTAGACGCACGCCTGAATTGCAACCCCGCAAGCGACGGGACTTGCCTGACTTTCGCCCATGAGTAGCCATGAAGCTCACTGTATTTAGGAGTCGCCCTAGCCCGTTTCGCGCACCAAGAAAGATCATCTGACCACCGGATCGCAGCGCAGAGGGGAGCCGCGACACCTACCCTTCGACAGGCGCCCAACGGCCAGATGGCAACGGGCTGATCCGTGTACGCCGCCGCATTAAATGGCACACCCCGGCTGGATAATCAGGCGACAAAGTCGGCTCTCCGGGTCGTGAGGTAACAGAGTTCGCGGAGCGCCCGACCGATCGCGAAGCGGTCGATCGAGGCCCGTTGAGCATGGGGCTGCTGCTGCAGCGAGGCACTCCCCGCGGCGCGGCACGCGGCGTGCCGGGGCTGGGCGACGCGCGCCAGCAGCTCGGCGCGCATGCCAGCGGTGATCGGGGCGCGGCGCAGCCACGCTTCGCGCCGGCTCGGTTCCCCGGCGCGGCGGCGGACAGGTTGATTGCCGATCTGTGTGATGGCGCCGTGCAGGTCGTCGAGCGTCACACCTGCCGCGACGCCGCGGCGTGATGCGAGCGCCCGGGACCGCGACTTGACGCTGCCGACGGCGGCTTCGCAGCCACCGTTGTAGGCCGGCGTTCCGGGTGGGCTGTAGAGCGGCAACACGCCGCTCTGCTGCAGCAGGAGCTGGATGCGGCCACCGACAAACGCGGCGCCGTTGTCGCTCTTGAGCACGAGCGGAGCGCCGTGCTGCGCGAAGAGCCGATCGATGACGGGCGCAACGTGATCCTGGTCCTGACGGCGGCACACCGCGACGTCGAGCACGTCCCCGCTCGCGAGATCGCGCACCACGAGCAGATGCTTGCCAAGCTCTTCGACGCCGCCAGGCAACTCGGCGAAGTCCGTCGCCCAGATGGCGCCGGGGCGCTGCCAGGTGAGCCGCTCGAGGCGGCGCCGCCGCAGGCGCGCCCACAGACGCCTCCACCGTCGCTTGAGGCGACGGAGGCAATCCCGGCCGACCATGGGATACGCGCGCTGCAGTTCGACATCCGAGATGCGACCACCACACGCCTGCAGCGTCGCATAGACATCGTTCCGCGTCAGCCGATCGGCGGCGCGGCGTGGCCGCCCAGGCCGGCGCCGCACGACGCCGGCCGCGACATCACGCGCGCGACGAATCCACCGGCAAACGGTCGACACCGGCCGCTGCAGCATCGCCGCGACGCGCCGACAGGACAGCCCGAGTTCGCCGACCAGCAGCCACGCGAGACGCTGGCACAGCTCACGCAGCCTCTCTTCGCTGTGCGCCGTAGCGATCATCGGTTCAGGCGGCGGACCTCCTGCCGCGTCAGTCGCCGCGTCTCCGGCACCGGCTTTTTTTCGAGCTCAGACAGCCGCGCGCGCGCCGTCGCGTACCGCAGTTCGCGTTCGAGTTGCGCGATGCGATCGCGCAGCTCCTGCTCACGAGCATCCGCCTCGACGTCGCGTTCGACGGGGCGACCCGGACTGCCCGGCTCGAAGGCTTCCTGATACTGACGCAGCGCGTCATCGCGCAGGCGCGCGAAGCGCGAGCGGTCGATGCCGAGGCGCTCGCACGCCTCATGCACCGACAGCTCACCCATCACGGTCTGCAGCACGATCCGGGATCGAATACGGCTCAGCTCCGACACGTCGTGCTTGTCGAGGTGTGCGAGCCCCTTGTTCGGCCGTCCCTTCGCCATATCACGCGACTCCTTCGTTCGGGTTGGCGGCGACGTTAGCACTAGGCGAAGGCAACGAAGCAGGCGTTGGCGGCGATTCCTCCGGCGCCGACGCCTTCAGCGTCGCGAGCACGCGCTCGCCGCGCGACTTCTTGCGCACCCGACGCTTCTGCTGCGGCTTGCCGTCCTTCGTCTTCGCGACCTTGTCCGGCCGCACGCACACGGCCCTCTGCGTGACGCGATGCAGCGCCTTCAGCCGCAGCACCTCGCCTTCCAGACGCTGGTTCTCGGAGCGGAGCTTGGTGAGATCCGCATCGAGATCACGCTTGCGCCCCCGGGCGCGCGGCTCCAGGCCATCGATCATCGCCTGCATCATGCGCGTCTCGAGCACGTAGTAGCGCACCAACGCGATGTGCAGTTCGTCGGCGGCGGACTGCGTCGTACGCAGCCCGCACATCGCCTCGAAAATCACCGTCGCCCGACGCTTCGCCTCGTCGCTTCCCGTCAGGGCCTTCGGCCCCGCCGGCTGCGACCGCTGCTTACGAGCAGCCGTCACGACGCATCCTCCGCGCTCGGCGACCCGTCGGAAAGACCGTCGCGCAAGTCGCGCAACGCGCCGTCGAGTGGTGACTCACCAGGCGCCTCGACATCGCCTTCGCCACCGACCTCCGCGCGTCGCCCCGTCGCACCTAGATCGACCTCTTCGCGACTGCCATCCTCCTTCGTCAACACCACGCGCTCGCCCTCGGCGTGCAGGGAGATGTTCGAATCGCCAACCCGACCCGTCAGGTAAAACGGCTTCCGCGGTTGACCGTTCTGGGCCAACTCCTTCGCGTTCGTCTTCACCTGCTCGCGCAGTGTCTGCAAGACCTGCGGCGCCGACTCGAAGAAGCGATCCGCAGGCACCGACCCATCGATACCCGAATGCGTGCGCTGGAAGTTGTAGTGATCGATGAACAGCCGGATGCGTTCGCGCGCGTCGTCCAGATCCCGAAACACCGCCTGCTGCACGCACTCGCGCCACATCGTGCCCCAGAATCGTTCGATCTTGCCGAGCGTCTGCGGGTGCCGTGGACTCGCGACGATCTGCTTGATGCCACGACGCTCGAGCAGCTTGGTAAAGGCGCTCTTGCCGCGCCAGGTCTTGTACTGGGTGCCGTTGTCGGTCAGCACCTCGTCCGGCGCGCCGTGATTCGCGATCGCCGCTTCGAGCGTCTCCCGCACCATCGCGCCCGAGCTGCTCGCGTGCAGACCGAAGCCGACCAGGAAGCGGCTGTAGTCGTCCATGAAGCCGACCAGATGCACGCGCCGGTTCTGGCGCTTCAAGACGAAGGTGAAGAGGTCCGTCTGCCAGAGCTGGTTCGGCTTGCTGCGCTCGAAGCGACGCGGCTTGTCCGGGTGCGGCTTCGTCGGCGTCTCTTCGACGACGTAACCCTGCTCCTCCAGATAGCGACCGATCGCGCCCGGACTCGCTGAGAGACCTTGCGTACGCATCAGCATCGAGTGCAGGCGATCCTGACCCCACTCGGGGTGCACCTGCTTCATCATCAGGATCGCGCGCTTCGTCTCTTCGCTGAGGCGGCTGCCCGGGCCAGGTCCTTTCTGGCGGTCTTCGAGGCCGGCCGGACCCTCTTCTTCGAAGCGTTGGCGCCACTTGTAGAGCGTGTGCGCCGACACGCCGACGAGCCCGCTGAAGTCCTTCGCTGGCAGCTTGCTGCGCAGCCACGTGTCGAGGATCAGCAGGCGCTCTCGCGCGTTGAAGGTCGCGCGCGTCGCAACCTCCACCGGGACGCGGCGCCGCGTCTTCTGGCGACGCCGCGTCACCAGCTCGCTGGGCAGATCGTCCGCAAGCGGCGGACTAGCCGGGGTCGGGTCGCCCCGCCGGACCTCGCTGTCGGCCACCCTGCCGGCGGCTACGCCGCCGTCAGGCTGCCCGCCACCGAGCTCCGGCGACTGCGGCGACCCCACAGGGAGCGGCGAAGGGGGCGGAGCCAGAGGCTCCCTGGACGGGGTCGTGGGGTGCTGGGGATCGGTCATCAATCTTCCTTTCCGGCGTCCTGCCGGGGTTAAGGAGAGCGATGACTTTGATGCCTGGTTTCACGGTCAGGGTGTGCCACCTTTTCGGCGCGGGCGACAG
>JBERSB010000220.1:0-5840 GCA_041236755.1 Luminiphilus sp.
GTACTACGCAGAGGACGCGACCGCGCACGTCAACGACAGCGACCTGAGCGTGGACGCGATCACTGCGGCCTACGCCGCGGGCCACGCGGCGTTCGCAGGCATCCGCCACGAGAACGTCACCTGCACGCCGATGCGCTACAGCAACGGGCAGGTCTTCACCAACTACTGGTACGTGTGGGTCGGCAACGCGCGCAGCACCGGTGAGGAGCTGCGGGTGAAAGGCTACGCATGGTTCCGCTGGGAAGGCGACGACGTCGTCGAGAGCTACAACGCCTTCGACCCGACCCGCTACAACGCGCTCGCCGCTGGCAGCCCCGCCGAGATCAGGTGACGCGCGCGCTCGCGCGCTAGAGCACGAGCGCGTTGCGGCAGCCGGCGGGTAGCGCGTCCAGGCAGAGCTGCTGCAGCTTGCGCCGCTGCTGCTTGTCCTCGAGCGACGTGAACACGAACAGCTTCCACATGCGCGGGTAGCTGTCGGCGAGGTCGCGCAGCCGCGGGATATCGTCGACGAAGGCGTCCAGCGGCAGCGTGCGCTCCCCGCTACCAGGGAAGCGCACCAGCGTGCGCGCTTCCTTCAGCTGCATGCGCCGCTTCGGGCAGTAGAGCAGGATGTCGACGGGCTCACCGAGTTGCTGTTCGGCCTGCTGCTCGAGCCGTTGCTCCCACGCGAAGCGGGCCTCGTGGCGGCCCGGCGCGAAGTAGGTCTCGACCAGCTCGTCCTGTACGTCGCGGTTCTGGTAGTAGGGCAGCGCCAGCACGCGCTTGGGCAGCGCCCGGCGCCGGAACCGCGCCACGAAGCGGCGCAGCCGCTCGTTCTGCGCGGCGTCGCCGAGGTCCAGCTCCGCCAGCCGCACGACGAGCGACTCGTCGGTCATGCCCTGCAGCTCGGCTGCGGACAGCGCGTCCGCGCGCATCGCGAGCTCGACCATGCGCGAGAGCAGGGCTCCCGCGGCGACCTTGGCGTGGTGGTAGTAGACGCGCTCGCTGAAGTGGTAGCGGCACTCGAGGACGCGCAGCAGCTCGCTGACGATGTCCTCGCGGAGCATGCCGTTCTTCTCGCAGTCGACGAACATCTGCCCCGTCGCGCGGTCGACGCGGAAGTAGTCGACGACGCGCCGGTCGTAGCGCAGCTCCAGGCCGGTGTAGAGCGCGTCTCGGCGCAGGTAGTCGAGCAGGTCGGCGTCGATGGTGTCGCTGACCACCTGGCGCCAGAACGGCGGCACGGCGCGGCCGCGCCCGGTGAGCACGGCGAGCAGGTCGTCGCGCAGCCCCTGGCGATCGAGCTCCCGGCCGAGCTCGCTGTCGCCGAGCACGAACTCGAACCGCTCGGGCAGGTCGTGCCGCGGCAGCAGGCCGGTCTGGTCCTCGATGTTGTGGCCGTAGGGGATGTGCGTCACGTCGTGCAGCAGCGCCGCTGCGCGCAGCACGCGGCGCTCCTCGGACGTGACCGTGTGGCACCCCGCCGGGTCGCGCGCAGCGTTCTTGTTGCAGGCGTCGAGCAGGCGGTCGCAGACGTGCAGCGTGCCGATCGAGTGCTCGAACCGCGTGTGCACCGCGCCCGGGTAGACGAACGCCGCGCTGCCCAGCTGCTTGATCCCGCGCAGCCGCTGGAACTCCGCCGTGTCGACGAGCCGAAGCTCGTCGCGCGTCAGCTCGATGTCGCCGTGGACCGGGTCGCGCAGGATGCTCAAGCGCTGGAGGCTAGCGCCGCGAACCGACGGCGCAAACACGAGGGCGTCGCTGCCTGCGCTACGTCGTCCCGTTGGGAGATCGCGCCTTCTCCCCACGGCATCGGCGCTTGCCGGAAGCCGGGCGCGCGCGCGCGGACCGAGCCCGACCGCGCGCAGAGGGGCGGGGTATAATCATTTGGTGCGACGCGCTTTGCGGTGCGTGGCACGCCTCGTGTGGCTTCGTTGTGTGGTGGGGGGACCGGATCCGTCAGGGTCCGGTCCCCACTTTATTTCCGGGCCGCGCTCAGCGGTCGACGCCGACGCCCACAGGCCCGGTGACCAGCAGCCCGCGCATCACGCGCTCGACCGGCTCGGCACCTGGACGCTCGATCCGAATCGTCACGTCGTAGCGCCCCGCATACGGCAGCGACAGCGTGCCCGAGGCGCCTGGCTCGTAGGCCTGCTCGAAGGTGTCCCCGACGCTGCCGTCCCCCACGCTGAAGGCCAGTATCCAGGCCGCGTCGCCGGACGGCGGCGCGACCTGCAGCACCGCGTCCCCGCCGCGCCACGCGGGCAGCGAGATCGCGTCGTTGCGCGCCTCGATCGCCGGCACGTCGCGGCCCGCGAAGCCCGGCTTGCGCACCGAGAGCCGCGCGCCTTCGCCCGGCACGCCGATCGAGAACTCTCCGGAGGCGCCCGCGGTCGCCGCGCAGACACCGCGCAGATCGAGGTAAGGCGGCAGCAGACGGCGCGATCGCGACGCGTCGAGGCGCAGACGCGGCGGCCGCGCGAACACCGTCGCGCCGGCCAGCGGTTCGCCGGCCTCGTCCCCGACCGCGCCCATCTGCACGGGCAGGTCGATCGATAAGGGCACCACGACGCGCTGCGGCTCGGCCGCGAGCGTGACCGGCACAGGCGCGCGGAGCGCAGCGAGCGGGTGCCGCATGACCACCCCGACTTCGCCGCGCTGCGGGAGGTCGTCGACCGTGGCCTTGCCGTCGGCGTCGACCTCGTAGCCGCCGAGCACCTGCGCGAAGAAGGGCCACTGCGCCAGCCCGACCGTGACGCCGTCCGTTCCGGGAACGACGAACGCGCGCGCCCGCTCGATCTCGACCGCGCGCGCCGCGACCTGCAGGTGCAGCGTCGTCGCCGGCTGCAGCACCTCGCGGAGCTCAGGGGCCCCCGCAGCGGCGGTGATCGGGCGCCACTGGCTCGCGAAGCCCGGCGCGCGCACCACGAGCGGCACGCCGGCGCCCGCCGGAGCGAACGCTTCGAAGCGCCCGTCGTCGTCCACCGCGAACGAGCGCTCGAGGCCGTCGGCCGTGCGCTCGCCCAACCACACGCGCGCCGCGGCGATCGGCTGCTGCTGCGCGTCGACCACCTGGCCGCGCACGACGACGGGCGCGCCCACGCGCACACGCGAAGGCTGCGCCGGGTCCACCGACACCCGCCGGAGCAACAGGCCTGCGGGCCCCTCGATTTCGAGCAGCGCTGCGCCGCGGCCGACGCGCTCCACGTCGAGCCCCGCGCCGACGCCTGCGACGACGCGGGCCGCGAGCGGCTCACCCGTCGCGGTCTCGGCACGCACAGCGTCGGCGGGCGGCTGTACGAACCGCTCGCGCGGGGTGGCGCGCAGCACCCCCCGCAGCCGGGCCGGCGCGGGCGCCGGCGCGGGCCCGTCGCCCCCCCCGCCGGGCGCGACGGCCGCGCCGCCGCCAGGAGGCGCCAGAAGCACCACGTCGTCCGCCCACCACAGCCAGCCCGCGAGCGCAGCGGCGGTGCACCCGAACAGCAGGAGGATTACGGTGCTACGTCGCATCAAGATCCGGACGGAGGATACCGCTGGATCGTCCAACCTGCGCATGCCCCTGCCGATCGCCCTCGACTACCGCCCCGCGCTGCTGTCGCGCGCCGGCATCGGCCGCGCGACGCGGGAGCTTGCCGGCGCCCTCGCCCGGCTGGACGACGTCGACGTGCACCTGTTCGGGCACAGCCTCGCGCGGGCGCGGGTCGCCGCGGCCGCGACGGGACGCGCGCGGCTGCACCGCGCGCCGATCCCCGGCCGCTCACTGGGGCTGCTGCGGCGGGTCGGCGTCGGCGCAGAGCGCCTCGCCGGCGGTGCTGCGCTGTTCCACTGGACCGACTACGTGCAGCCGCCGGTGCGCGCCGCGAAGGCCATGCTGACGGTGCACGACCTCGCGTTCGTGCGCGACGCCAGCTGGCACGGCGCGGACGCTGCGGCGCTGCAGGAGCGGACGCGCCGCGCGATCGCCGCGGCCGACGCGCTGGTCTGCCCGACGCAGGCCACCGCCGACGACGTCACGGACTTCGCGCCCGACGCGCCGGCACCCCACGTCGTCCCGTGGGGCTCGGACCACGTGCCGACGCGCGCGCTACCGCGCCCGCGTGACGGGCACTACGCGCTCTGCGTGGGCACGATCGAGCCGCGCAAGAACCACCTCGCGCTGATCCGTGCCTGGCGGAGCCTGCCCGCGCGGCGGCCGCACCTCGTGGTCGTCGGCGCCGTTGGCTGGGCGTGCGACGAGGCCACAGCCGCGCTGCGAGCAGCAGAGCGCGACGGCGTGCTGACGTGGCGCCGCGACGTCGACGACCAGCAGCTGTGGGCGCTGCTGCAGCACGCTCGCCTCGTCGCCTACCCAGCGCTATGGGAAGGCTTCGGCCTGCCGGTGCTCGAGGCGATGGCCTCGGGCGTGCCCGTCGTCGCGCACGACGTGGCCCCGCTGCGCGAGGTCGGCGGCGCCGCGGCGCACTACGCCGACGCGACCTCGCACGAAGCTCTCACGGCCGCGCTCGAGCGCGCGCTGTTCGACGAGGAGCTGCGCGCGCGCAGCAAGCGCCTGGGCACAGCGCGCGCCCGGGACTTCTCCTGGCGCAGGTGCGCCGAGGCCCACGCGGCGCTCTACCGCGAGGTCGTCGGATGAGCGTGGTCGCGTTCGACGGCGCCTGCTTCGTCGACGGCCCGGTCACAGGCGTGGGCCGCGCGTTCCTCGACGGGCTGCGCGCGTACGCCGAGACCGCCGACGCGGAGTGCGTGCTGCTCGTGCCCGAGGGCTGCGAGGTCGAGCCGCTGCCGGGAGTGCGGCAGGTCGAAGCGCCGCGCGGCCGCTGGCGACGCCAGCAGCGCCTGCCCCGCCTGCTCGAAGACCTGCGCGCAGGCGTGCTGCACAGCTCGGTCGCCTCGGTCCCGCTGCGCGCGCCCTGCCCGACCATCGCGACCGCGCACGACCTGCCGTGGCTGCACCCCGAGAGCGGCGAGCGCGCGTCGTGGTGGCGGCGGCTGGCGACGGCGCGCGCGCTGCGCAGCGCGGCGCGCGTGCTCGCACCTTCGACGATGACCGCCGACGACGTGCGCAGCCTGCCCGGCGTCCGCGCCGCGCACGTCGTGCTCGTCCCGCACGGCGCGCCGGCACCTCGGACGCCGTGCCCGGACCCCGCGCGCCGCGACGGGCCGCTGCTGGTGCTCGGCGACGACCGCCCGCGCAAGAACCGCGCCCGCGTCCGCGAGGCCTACAGGCGCTTCGCCGGAGCGCGCGACGACGCGCCGCCGCTGCGGTTCGTGGGCCCGCCCGACGACTACGTCCGCGAAGCCGAGAAGCGCGAGCTGCTCGCCCGCTGCCGCGCGGTCGTGCACGCGTCCTGCTTCGAGGGCTTCGGCCTGCCGGTGCTCGAGGCGCTCGCGCACGGCGCGCCGCTGGTCTGCTCGGACCTGCCGCCCCACCGCGAGCTGGCCGCCGACGTCGCGTGCTTCGTCGACCCGAACGAGCCCGAGTCGATCGCGCAAGGCCTGCGAGCGGTCCACGAGGACGCCGCGCTCCGCGCGCACATGGCCGAGGCCGGCCCGCGCCGCGCGGCGCAGCTGACGCCCGCGCACACCGCGGCCGCGTGGCGCTCTGTGCACAAAGAGGTGCTGCAGTGACCATGCACGCGGTCGTCTCCGGTTGGATGTTGGCCGACGACGGCTACTCGGGCGCGAACCGTCGGCTGCTGGGACTGCTGGGGAGCGCGCACGCGTCGCTCGGCAGCGGCGAGCGCGTGACGGTGCTGCACCACCCGTCGTTCGCACCCCCAGAGTTCGCGCGGATCGGGTGGCGCGCCGTCGACATCGCGCGCGGCCCGGCCTGGAAGCGCGCGCGCGCCGAGCGGCGGCAG
>JBERSB010000221.1:0-3455 GCA_041236755.1 Luminiphilus sp.
GCCCGCGAACCTCTCCGTCGCCGAGGCGGGCGGCGCCCTTGTCGACGTCTCGCTCGAGACGCCGCTCAGCACGCTCGGCGTGCTGGACCCGCGCGTCGTCCGTGTGACTCCGGACGCGCCGCTCGCAGGCGCCACGCGCTACGAGCTGACGGTCACCGAGGGGATCACGTTCGGCACGGACGGCAACCTCGAGTTCAACGGTGCAGTGCCGTTCAGCGTCTTCGACACGACCGCGCCGGCGCGGCCGACGCTCGTCGAACTGGACGCGCCGCAGCCGGGCTTTCCGAACAAGGTGAACGGCGCCAACCTCGAGACCGTGACTGTCGCGGTCACGCCGCCGGCCGACGCCCAGCCGGGCGACACCGTCGTCGCGCGCATCTACGGCGGCGACGGCGAGACCACGGCGACGTTCGACACGGCGTTCGTCGAGCGCACGGGCACGGTCGACGACCCCGCAGTGCCGGTCCTGCTCGACTTCTCGGGAACGCTCGGCACCGCTGCGGCGCCCAAGTTGGACGAGGGCGAGCTGATCTTTGTGGCCCAGATGCGGCGCGGCAGCGGTCGGTCGGGCTTCGTGCACAGCTCGTCCAGCGAGCCGCCGACGCTCGACGTGACGCCGCCGCAGCTGCTCTCAGCCGGCCCGCCGGGAGACGGCGCGAACTTCTTGGCCGACGGCGAGGGCGTCGCCTTCTACGGCGTCGCGAGCGAAGAGCTGGCCGCCGCCGAGCTGAGCGTTGTGTTGCCTAGCAGCACCAAGAAGCAGAGCATGTTCGCGTCGAGCGGCGGCGGCAGGTTCTTCATGCAGCCGATCGACCTCGAGCGACCCGGCGAAGCAGACGGCTACCGGCGCACCTACGGGATCACGCTCACGGATGCATCGGGCAACGTCAGCAGCGCGATCGCCGGCGAGATCGTGCAGCGCGGCGCGCTCTCAGGCGCGCTCGCCGGCCAGGTCAAGGTGCGGGTCTTCGACGACACCACGCTGCTGCCCGTCGCAGACGCGACCGTGCTCGTCGACCCGGCCACGCCGTCTGCGCCCGCCGCGGGCCCGGAGGTGGCGACGACGGACGCCGACGGCGTCGCGAGCGTCACGTCGGCGCTGGCAGCGCACACGATCACGGTCCTCAAGGACGGCTACGATCTCGTCACGGTGGTCGACACGCAGGCGGCCGACCTGAGCCTGCCGCTCACGCCGAGCGCCGATCCGACCGCGACGCTGGCGGGCGCGCTCGCGTTCGAGCCCGTGGTGGGGCTGACGGCGGTCGTCGGCAGCACCGGGTTCGCGGATCGCAGTCCGATGGGGGTGCAGACCGAGAGCGCCACGTCGAGCACGATCCCGCCGACGCCGATCGTCCCCAACCGGGCGCAGCTGCTGACCGCGTTCGGCGGCGGCTTCGAGCCGACCACGACGCCGGCCTACACGATCAGCGGCTGCCAGATCTGCGGGCCCTCGTTCATCACGCCGACCGTGCCGCCGCCGCCGGTCGGCCCGGGCCAGACCTCGCAGGTAGCGCTGGCGCTGATCCCGGTCCCGCCGGTCGTCGCGCCGAACCCGCCGACCGACCCTTCGCTGCTCGCGCCGCAGCCCGTCGACTTCGGCCTCGCGACGGGTCTCGATACGGCCAACCTCGCAGACGGGAGCCCGAGGGCGCGCGTGACCGCGACGCTGCTCGGCTTCTCGACGCAGGCGCTGGTCGGGATCGGAGTGGTCAACTCCGGCGGCGGCGCGGCCTACAACGTGGATGCGACCTACTCCCAGTCCATGCTGATCGGGCTCGCAGGTTACTTCCCGACGACCTGGCTGGTCAGCGAAGCGGAGGACGTCGACCAGCGCGTGGCGCGCACCCGCGGCCTGCTGGTGCCGGCCGGGCAGGTGGTGCTCGCGGGAGCGCCCGCACCGATGCCGATCCCGTCGATCACCGCGGGCACGTTCTCGAACCCGCCGGCCGTGACGTTCGAGGACGTGGTCGACGCCGCGACCGTCATCGGCGGCCTCGGCTTCGTGGATCTGACGGTCACGGACGCGAGCGGCCGCACGTGGCGCGTGCTGCTCCCCGACCGCGACGGCGCGACCGGGCCCGAGACCGTGCAGCTGCCCGACGTCTCCGCAGCGCCGACGGCGGGGCTGGCGGCAGGCGACTGGACCGCGGTCGCCGAGTCGCGCGTGTTCCTGTCCACCAACGGCGCCACCGTCGACGCGCTGGTGTTGACCGATCGCTTCCGCCAGGAGGTCGTCTACAGCCGCTCGGCGCCCGCGACGCTGACGGTCAACTGAGCGCGGTGCAGGGCGTCGCGCTGCTGTCGGGCGGTCTGGACTCGGGCGTCGCTGCGGCGGTGTTCTGCGCGGCCCCGGCGAACGAGCTGCGCGCGGCGCTGTTCTGCGACTACGGCCAGCGCGCCGCTGCGGCCGAGCGCCGCGCCGCGACCCTGCTCGCCGCGCGCTTCGGTGCGCCGCTGCACGTCTACGAGCTGCCGTGGCTCGCCGAGCTCGCGGAGCGGTCGGGCGCTGCGGTCGTCGACGCGGCCGCGGCGCTGCCGCAGGCGACGGCTGCGAGCCCGGGCGACGAAGCCTCGGCGCGGGCGGTCTGGGTGCCCGCGCGCAACGCGGTGTTCGTGAGCGTCGCGGCGGCGCTCGCGGAGACGCTCGGCGCGGACTGCGTCGTCGCCGGCTTCAACCGGGAGGAGGCGGAGACGTTTCCCGACAACTCGCGCGCGTTCCTGGACGCGGCGACGACGTTCCTCTCGCACGGAACGCGCGACGGCATAGCGGTCGTGAGCCCGACCATCGACTGGGACAAGGAGCGCATCGTCACCGAAGCGCTGCACCTAGGCTTCGGGCCGGGCGACTTCTGGTCCTGCTACGAGGGCGGCGACGCCCCGTGCGGCCGATGCGAGTCGTGCGTTCGCAGCCGCTTCACGCGATGATGTCGCGCCCATGCGTCGCCCCGGCATCTTCGGCATCGTCAACCTGACGCGCGACTCGTTCAGTGACGGGGGGCGCTTCCTCGACGCGGACCGCGCCCTCGCGCACGCGCGCGCGCTGCGCGCTGCCGGCGCCGACGTGCTCGACCTCGGCGCCGAGTCGACCCACCCGGACTCCGAGGACGTGGCCGCGGCCGAAGAGGTGCGGCGCCTGCAGCCCGTGGTCGAGGCGCTCGTGAGCGAAGGGGCGTCGGTCAGCGTGGACACCACCAAGGCCGAGGTGATGCGCGCGGTGGTGGCGCTCGGAGCCGCGTGGCTCAACGACGTGAACGGCTTCCGGGACGACGCCGCGCTGCGGGCCGCCGCCGACGCGCCCGGGCACGTGCGCTTCGTCGCGATGTTCTCGCGCAGCGCGGGCGCGCGTGCCGAGCGACCCGCGGCCGGCGCCGACGGCCTGCTCGACGAGCTGCGGCGCTTCTTCGACGAGCGCCGGGCGGCGTTCGAGGCTCTCGGGATCGATCCGGCGCGCGTCG
>JBERSB010000222.1:0-4652 GCA_041236755.1 Luminiphilus sp.
GCTTCATGGCCTCGCCGGCCGTCGTCGGCGACGCGCTCCTGCTGCGGACCAAGACGCACCTCTACCGGATCGAGGAGGAGAAGTAGCGCGGTGCCCGCGCTCGTCGCCATGCCACGTCTCGCTGCTGTCATGTTCGCCCTGTGCTGCGCGGTCCCGCTGGCTGCGCAGCGCGACGGCACGTCCTCGTGGAGCCGCTTCCGCGGCCCCAACGGTTCGGGCGTCGCGGCCGCCGGCAGCTACCCGGCCGAGCTCGGCCCTGAGCAGAACGTGCTCTGGAAGCGAACCTTCCCGCCCGGCCACAGCTCGCCGATCTTGAGTGACGAGCTGCTGTTCCTGACGGCGGTCGAGGGTGACCGGCTGTGGACGTACGCGCTCGATCGCGACGACGGCGAGACGGTCTGGCGGCGCGAGGCGCCGCGGCCGCGTCGGACCAAGTTCCACGGCAAGAACGGCCCTGCCGCGGCGTCGGCCGCCGTCGACGAGGACACGGTCGTCGTGTTCTTCGACGAGTACGGCATGCTCGCCTACGACCACGCCGGCGCGGAGCGCTGGCGGATGCCGCTCGGGCCGTTCTTCAACGTCTACGGCATGGGCGCGTCGCCGATCCTGGTCGACGGCGTGGTCGTGCTGGCGTGCGACGACGGCAAGGACAGCTACGTGCTCGGCGTCGACAAGCGCACCGGCGACGTGCTCTACAAGGTGGCGCGCCCCGACGCGGTGAGCGGCCACTGCACGCCGATCGTCTACCGCCAAGAAGGCGCGCCTACGCAGTTCTTGCTGCCGGGGTCGTTCCTGCTCGACGCCTACGACGCGCGCACCGGCGATCGCGTCTGGTGGGTGCGCGGCCTTCCGTGCGAGATGAAGTCCGTGCCCGTGCTGCGCGGCGACACGCTGTGGATCCACGGCTACGGCAGCCCGATGAACGACCGCGGCAAGCAGCTGGAGTTGCCGCGCTTCGAGGACGCGATCGCTGCCGACGACGCCGACGGCGACGGCGCGCTGGCCCGCGCCGAGCTCAAAGAGCGCCGCGTGAAGTCCTGGTTCCAGTTCCTCGACCTAGACCGCAGCGGCGGCCTCGACGCCGACGAGTGGCGCCTGTGCCGCGCGTCGTTCGCGTCGGTCAACGCGGCGATGGCGATCCGCTGCGGCGGCGAAGGGGACCGCACCGAGGAAGCCGTGCTGTGGCGCTACTACCGCTCGATCCCGCAGCTGCCGTCCCCGCTCGTGCTCGGCGACGTCTACTACCTCGCCTCGGATCAGGGCGGGCTGGTGACGACGATCTCTGCGAGCACCGGCGAGCGCATCGACAAGGCGCGCGTCGGCGACGCGGGCGACGCCTACTTCACGTCGCCGGTGGCCGGCGACGGCAAGGTCTACCTGCTTGGAGAGTCCGGCGTGCTGACCGTGCTGCGCGCCGGCGGGCTCGAGGAGCTGCACCGCGCGGACTTCGGCGAGGCGTGCTTCGCCACGCCTGCGCTCGTCGACGACAGCGTCTGGATCCGCACCGAGGGCCACGTCTACCGACTGGGGGTTCGATGAGGATGTCCAAGACGTCGCTGGCGGCGCTGTGCGCGGCGTGCTCCCTCGCTGTCGCGACACCCGCGCAGGAGTGGACGCGGCTGCGCGGCCCCAAGGGTCAGGGGCACGGCGCCAACGAGCTGCCGGCGGTGCTGACCGAGGCCAACGTGCAGTGGCGCGTCGACGCGGGCACGGGCCACTCCTCGCCCGTCTTGTGGGGAGCTTCGCTGTTCCTGACGCGCTTGGGTGAGCAGAGCGGCAGCCGTGAGGTGGTGTGCTTCGACGCGGATACCGGCAAGGAGCGTTGGGCGACGGCGTGCACCTTCGAGCCGCACGGCCAGCACGAACTCAACAGCTTCGCGTCGTCCACGCCGACGGTCGACGCCGACGCGGTCTACGTGCTCTGGACCTCGGGCAAGCGGCTCGTCGCGCTGGCGCTGGACCACACAGGCGAAGAGCTCTGGCGACGTGACCTCGGGGGCTTCTACAGCAACCACGGCAGCGCCTCGTCGCCGGTCTTGTGCGGCGACCTGCTGATCGTCGCCAACGAGCACCAGGGCAAGGACTGCTTCGTGACCGCGCTCGACCGGGGCAGCGGCGAGCAGAGGTGGCGCCTCGACCGCGAGCCGAAGGGGCGGTGGGCCTGCTACGCGCCGCCGTTGCTCTACGAGCCGGAAGGCGGAGCGCCTGTCTTGCTGCTCGCCAGCTACGTGCGCGGTCTGGCAGCGATCGAGCCCGCCACCGGCGCGCTGCGCTGGGAGACCGACTTGGGCTTCAGGAACCGCTTCATCGCGGCGCCGGCGCTCAGCGGCGGCCTGCTGCTGGTGAACGCGGGCAGCGGCGACGCAGGCCGGGAGTGCGTCGTGTTCGACCTGACAGGCGGCGCGAAGGTCACGCCGAAGGTGCGCTACCGCGTGCGGCGCTCGTTGCCCTACGTGCCCGCCGCGATCGCCGTTGGCGGGTTGTTTCACCTCTTCGCCGACGGCGGCTTCTGCAGCTGCGTCGACGCCGAGACCGGCGAGGTGCGCTGGCGCGAGCGCACGGAGCACCGGTTCTTCAGTTCGCCGGTCACCAACGGGCGCGCGATCTACATCGGCGACCGCGAAGGGCAGCTGCTGAGCTTCGCGCTCGACCGGCACGAGGTGCTGGGCACGCTGGACCTGGGCGCTGCGATCTGCGCGACGCCGGCGCTCGCCCGCGGCCGCATGTTCGTGCGGACCGCGGACGAGCTCGTCTGCCTCGGCCCGACGCCGAAGTAGGCGCTACTTGCTGCCCAGGCAGTAGAGGTTGTCGTGGCCGCGCAGGTAGAGGCGGTCGCCGAGCACGATCGGGCTGGCGTCGAAGGCGTCGTCGAGCTCGTTGGTAGAGAGCTCCTCGTAGGTGCTCCCGGCCTTGATCACCTTGGTGACGCCTTCGCGCGACGTCAGGTAGACGCGCCCGTCCGCGCCGAGCGGCGAGGCGTAGACCGTGCGCAGCCCTGCCAGCCGTTGGCCCTCGAAGTGGACCTCGCCGGTCTTGGCGTCGACGCACGACAGCACGGCGCTGTTGCTCCGCAGGAAGTAGATGTGGTCGTCGAGCAGCAGCGCGGACGGCACGTAGGACGTCTGGCGCTCGTGGGTCCACAGCACGTGCTCGCTGTCGGTGATGTCGCCCTTGGCGCCCGACAGCTTGATGGCCTGCAGCATCGCGCCGCGGAAGCCGCTCATCAGGTAGCAGACCCCGTCCCGCACGATCGGTGTCGGGATCGTGTTGAAGGTCATGCCCTTGCAGCTCCAGATCTCCTCGCCGCTCTCCAGGTCGTAGGCGCGCGAGGCGTTGGTCGCGTTGATGATCACCTGCATCTTGCCGTCGACCTCGGCGACCACCGGCGTCGACCAGCTGGTCGGCTCGTCGCGGGCCTCCCGCCACTTGTCCTCGCCGGTGCGCGCGTCGAGCGCCGTGATGAACGACTCGCCTTCGTGGTCCCAGTTGATGATCAGCGTGTCGTCGACCAGCGCCGGTGAGCTGCCCTCCCCGAACTGGTTGCGGGTGCGCATGCGCCCGAAGTCGGTGCGGGACCACACCGGCTCGCCTTCGAGCGTCAGGCAGTGCACGCCGCGCGAGCCGAAGTGCGCGTAGAGGAAGCGGCCGTCGGTGACGGGGGAGTTGGACGCCTGGGAGCCGGTCTGGTGGCCGCGCTCGTGCGGCACGGCGCGCGCCACGCTCTTGTTCCAGACGACCGCGCCGGTGGCCCGGTCGATCGCGAGCACGCGGAAGTCGTAGACCTTGTTGCCGCCGCCGCCGCCGCGACCGCGCCGTCCACGCCGTCGGCCGCGCTGTTCGTCGTCACCGCCCTCGGCGCCCGTGGCCGCAGCCTCGTCGGTCTCGACTGCCGTCGTCAAGTAGAGCCGGTCTCCCCACACGACCGGCGTCGAGTTGCCGAGCCCCGGTAGCGGGGTCTTCCAGACGACGTTCTCGTCTTCGCTCCAGGTGACCGGCGGCTTGCCGCCCGGCACCTCGCCGGTGCCTTCGTTGCCGCGCCAGGTAGGCCAGTTGCCGCCTCCCTGCTGGACGCCGTCCTGCTCGGCGGTGCGCTGCGGGCTGCTGCCCTGGTCGATCCGGCCGAACATCTGCCCGCCGTGGCGCTTGCCGGACCAGGTGCCGGCGTAGCGGTCGCCGTGGATGAGCACGCGCGCGCTGTAGGTGCCGAGCGTCGGCACCGCGAGGTCGCTGACCTGGATCATCGGCGTCTCGCCCGCCCAGAACACGTCGACCGTGAGCGGCACGGTCGCGGACTTGTCGGCGTACTCGATCTTGGCCTCTACCCGCCACTTCTCGTCGCGGACCTTGCGGACCTCGCCGAGCGTGTAGCTCTCGGCCTGCGCAGGCGCATCGGAGCCGTCGACGGTGAAGCGGCCCGTCATCCGGCAGCCCGACATCTGCTTCGCGAACAGCGCCTCGAGGCGGTGCTGTTCGACTTCGGCGTCGGACTGCGGCGCGGCTGCGTGGGCAGCGGCGGCGGTGGCGAACGTGGCGAGGAAGAGGGCGATGTGGCGTCGCGTCATGGAGTCTCTCCGTGGGGGTGGGAGCAGTCGCAGAGAGCGTATCGACGGCAGCAGGATCGCGGGCGTCCGGGTGCGAGAAGGGACGATCGT
>JBERSB010000223.1:0-2924 GCA_041236755.1 Luminiphilus sp.
AGCCGACGCCCCACATGCCCGCGCCGAGCAGGTTGAGCCCGATCAGGCCAGGGATCAGGAAGTCGATGTAGCGCGACCCCGGCCGGTCCTCGACCTCGTGTGCCGGCCGCACGTAGTCCGCGTCGCCCGAGTAGGCCTCGCGGAGCCTGCGCTCGACCAGCAGCCGCGCCAACATCGCCTCGGGGCGCGTCGGGTCGCTGCGCAGCACCTCGTCGCCGTCGTCCTCGCTCCAGCGCACCGTCAGCGCGACGCGGCCGCGGCCGAGCGCGCGGTCGGCGTCCTCGGCGGACAGCCACTCGACGTCGAGCAGCGGCTCGTCGGCCAGGGGTGCGAGGAACGTGCGCGCGACCTTCGAGTCGACGACGCCGATCGGCACCGGCTCGGGCTCGCCCGCCTGGAACGCGAAGCCGAGCACAACCGCCATCATCAGCGGGAAGCCGTAGGTCCAGAACACGGCCTGCGGGCTCCGCCAGAACTCCAGGAAGGCCTGGTGCGCGACCGCCTTCACCACGCGCCACCTCACGCGTCGTCTCCTTCGCGCAGGTGGCGGCCGGTCAGGTGCACGAACACGTCCTCGAGCGTCGCGTGCCGCGTGGAGAGCCCGTCGATCTCGACGTGGCGCTGCTCCAGCATGTCGAGCACCGCGGGCAGCGCCGTGTGTACGGAGGCGACCGTGCACTCGACGCGGTCGCCGCGGCGCTCGACCGCGACGACGTCGGGCAGCGCCAGGAACGCCTGGTCGTCCGGGCACGCGGCCGCATCGACGACGTCGACGACGACGAAGTGCTCGGCGCCGAGCGAGCGGATCAGGTCCGCGGGCGAGCCCAGCGCGATGACCTTGCCGCGGTCGACGATCGCGACGCGGTCGCAGAGCTGCTGCGCCTCGTCCATGTAGTGCGTGGTCAACAGGACCGTGCCCCCCGCCGACTGGTAGTCCTGCACGACCTGCCAAAGCTGCCGGCGCGACTGCGGGTCGAGGCCCGTGGTCGGCTCGTCCAAGAACAGCAGGTCGGGTTCGCCGAGCAGCGCCGTCGCGACGGCGAGGCGCTGCCGCTGTCCGCCGGAGAGCGACTTCTGGCGCGCGCCGCGCTTCTCCTCGAGCGAGACCAGCGCGAGCGCTTCGTCGACGGTGCGGCCGCGGTCGAAGCACGAGCGGAACAGCCGCAGCACCTCTTCGACGTTGGCGTGGTCGTGGAACTTGGTCTCCTGCAGGCAGACGCCGATGCGCGCGCGCAGCTCGTCGTCGGCGCCGACCCGCCACTGGTTGCCGAGGATCCGCACCTCCCCGCCGTCGGGGACGGTCAGGCCCTCGCAGACCTCGACGGTCGTGGTCTTGCCCGCGCCGTTGGGGCCGAGCAGGCCGAACACCTCCCCGCGCGCGACGACGAGGTCGAGGCCGTCGACCGCGCGCACGGTCTCGCGACCCTTGCGGTAGGTCTTGCGCAGGTCCTTCAGCTCGATCGCCGGCGCCTCGCTCACCGCGGGAACGCCTCCGGCAGGCCGCCGTCGACCGGCAGCACGGCGCCCGTCGTCGGCGTGCGCTGCGAAGCGAACCACGCGACGGCCTCGCCGACGTGGCGCGGGGTGACCTCCTGCTTGAGCAGGGACCGCTCGCGGTAGTAGTCACGCAGCTGCTGCGCGTCGAGGCCGCGCGCCTTCATGCGGTCGGGACCGACCTGGGCCCAGAGCTGGCTGGGGACGTCGTCGTCGCCGAACACGGCGTCGGCGTTGACGACGTTGACCGTGACCTGCAGCTCGGCGAGCTCCATCGCCGCGACGCGGCCGAGCTGCAGCGCGGCGGCCTTGCTCGCAGAGTAGGCGCCGAACCGCGCGCCGGGCGCGAACACGTTCTTGCTGGCCTGCAGCACCACGGCGCCGCCGGTGCCCTGCGCGCGGAATACCCGCGCGGCCTGCTGCAGCACCAGCATGGTGCCCGTGGTGTTGACGTCGAGCACGCGCTGGAACGTCTCGTGGTCCATCTCCTCGATCGAGCTGACGTGGGCGACGCCGGCGTTGGGCACGAGACAGTCGACGCCGCCGAAGGTCGCGCAGCACGCGTCGAACAGCCGAGCCGCGTCGGCCGGTGCGGTCACGTCGGCGACCACGGTGCGCAGGCGCTCGCCGCCGCCGAGCCGCGAGGAGGCAGCCGCGAGGCGGTCGGCGTCGACGTCGGTCGCGAGCACGCAGGCGCCGCGCTCCAGCAGCACCTCGCAGACGCCGACGCCGATCGCGCCGGCAGCGCCGGTGACCAGCGCGACCTGTCCCTGCAGCTCGGGCGCCTGCGTGCTGCCGAGCTTGCTCAGCTCGAGCGGCCAGTACTCCATCTCCGCGAGCTCGTCGTCCGAGAGCGCCACGAACTCGCCCAGCGCCTGCGCGCGGGCCTTCACCCGCAGCGTGTGCTCGGCGATGTCCGCGGCGATGCGCGCGCCCTTTCGGGTCGCGTGCAGGGCCACGACGCCGACGCCGGCGAGCACGGCTACGACCGGCGTCGGCGCGTGCATGTGCTCCGGCGAGATCCTCCTGGCGCTCTGCTCGTAGTAGCGCCGATACGCGCGCGCGTAGTCGTCGACCCGCTGGCGAACGCGGTCGGGGTCGGACCAATCGGCCTGCGAGAGGTGCAGGTACGGCCCCTTGGTGCGGATCACGTGATCGGGCGTGATCGGATTGGTCGCGCAGAGCGCGGCTGCGTCCTCGCGGGCGCCGAGCGCCGCGAGGTCGTCTTCGACGCGGGCGTCGGCCACCACGCGCGCGTCGCCGTCGGCGCACGCGCCGCGCAGCACCGGCAGCGCCGAAGCGAGCGCGTCGAGGCGCCCGGCAGGCGGCAGCGCCGGGGCGGCCGGGACGACCGCGTCGCCGACCGCGTCGTCGACGTAGCGCTTGGCGCGGTCGACGAGCTCGACGGTGCGCCGGTAGCTCTCCCTTGC
>JBERSB010000224.1:0-2076 GCA_041236755.1 Luminiphilus sp.
AGCGACGCGCTGGCGAACACGTTCGCGGTGCTGGTGTCCGGCGTCAGCGACCAGGTCTACACGGGCCTGCCGCTGCCGCTCGCGCTGCCCGGCGCGCCGGGGTGTGACCTGCTGGTCTCCGCTGACGTGCTGGAGCTGGCGATCACCGACGGCCAGGGCCAGACGCAGTCGCCGATGGTGGTGCCCAACACGCAGGCGCTGACGGGCGCCTCGATCTACCACCAGTGGGCGATCTGGGACCCGACGGTCAACAGCTTGTCGATCGTGATGTCGGACGCCGGCGTCGCGACCATCGGCAACTGACGGCCGCTGCCGCCTCGGGAGGCGCCCGGCCGCAGGCTGCCGATGACGGGATCGCGTCCCGCGCTCGGCGCGCGCCCCGCGCGTAGCGCCCGTGCCGCCGGATATTCGGGGTGGCGGGGGGCCTCGCGGGGGCCATTGGCGCGAATCCCTGCTGTGGGCTACCCTTCTTGGGCGGCCCGGTGCGGTGTCTTGCCTGCCAACAACCGCACGTCGCCCCTCATCCGAATCCGGAGCAACGTCTGATGCAGCGCTTCCTCGCCCTCTCCGCGGCCACCCTCCTCGCAGCCGGTGCCGCAGCCCAGTCGAACACGGTCCAAGGCCTCGACGGCGCCGTGATCGACATCGGCAACCTGACCTACTGGGGCCGCCGCGGCCCGGCCAACAACGGCGAGGTAGGGATGTCGTTCCGCAACGAGATGTGCAACCCAGGCTCGGTGAACATCCCGTGGTATGCGGCGATGCAGCCGAACCACCCGTGGTTCGGCTTCCTGATCGCGCGGGTGCACAACGACAAGATCGAGCAGATCAACGAGTGGTCGTACTGCAAGCACGCGTGGCTGTCGATCAACTACACGGTCAGCAACTGCGGCAGCCCGTGCAACACCAGCACGCCGGGCAACCAGATGGGCGTCGGCTGCGGCGACGCCTACGGGGCCGGCAACAACGCGGACCGCAGCGACCTCGGCCCGCCCGAGGAGATCGATCCGTGGCTCGGGACGTGGGATCCGCTCGGCAGCTACTTCGACATCGGGGACCCGGCGCAGTCGGGCTACCCAGCACCTGCGGACGGCAACTTCAGCCTGTCGATGAGCATCTTCGACAGCGTCGACAACCGGGTCACGGTCAAAGAGCAGGACATGCTCGTGCAGGGTGCCGAGTACTACTACGCGCTGCACCTCGTGCTCAACGGCGAGGCGGTCGCCAACCGCGGAGACAACCTCGCGCACCGGGGCTTCCAGCCGAACGAGTCCGGCGGCTCCTGGTTCTTCAGCAACACGACCCAGATGGACCTCGGCACGGTGCTCGCGCGCTGGCCGGGCGCGACCATCGAGTCCGGCGGCAACGGCGCGGACGACGGCCGCTTCGTCGTCGCCTCCAAGGTGACCCCGCTCGCCGGCGGCATCTACCACTACGAGTACGCGATCCACACCGTCGACAACACCCGCGGCGGCGGCACCTTCGAGGTGCCGATCGACGCGTCGGCGACCGCGACGAACTTCACGTTCGGCGACATCGACCAGGACCCGAACAACGACTGGACCGCGCAGCGCGTCAACAACCGCATCGTGTTCACCGCGCCCGCGGGCCAGAACGCGCTGGAGTGGAACACGATCTACAACTTCGGCTTCGACGCCGACTACGCGCCCGGCGCGTCGATGTGCGACATCGACCAGGCTCGCCCCGGCCCAGGCGCTGCGACCGTGCAGGTCCAGACCGAGGTGCCCGGCGGCACGACGATCGCCTCCAACGCGCTGTTCGGCGCGGGCTGCCCGGGCTCGACCCAGCTGCCGGTGCCGACGTGCGCGTCCTCGAACCCGAGCGGCGGTCCGCTCCTGCAGACCACGTCGACCGACGAATACGTCTACCGCGTCGGCACGGGCTCCACGCTGAGCACGCTCACCCGCTTCGAGATCTTCACGGCGTCCACGGGAGGTCCGGTGAGCCTGCCTGCGCGGATCTACGGGCTCAACGGCAGCCTGCCGGCGCCCGTGCCGTTCGCCACGACGACGATGACGGTCGGCAGCGCGCCCGGCTTCTACGAGGCGACGTTCG
>JBERSB010000225.1:0-3682 GCA_041236755.1 Luminiphilus sp.
GGGTTCCTCGAGCCCGAGAAGATGCACCAGCTGTTCACCTACGTGGACGGTCCGTGCTTCGTCGGGCACACGCACTGGCCGGGCGTGCACCGACCGGACTTCCGGTTCAGCCAGGCGACCGACGAAGAGCGTGAGTTCGTGATCAACGGGCCGTGCATCGTGAACGTCGGCAGCGTCGGCCAGCCGAGGGACGGCGACCCGCGCGCGAGCTTCGCCGTGGTGCGCGGGGATCGCGTCCAGATCGAGCGCGTGCCGTACGACTTCCGGCGTACGCAGGCGAAGATCCTGGGTGCGGGTCTGCATCCGGCGCTGGCCGAGCGGCTGGCGCGGGGCAAGTGACGATGGGCGCTCTCCGTGCCGGGCGCCCGGCGCGCGCGGCGGACACGCTCGCGAGGTAGCCGCCGCGATGACCGACGCCGCACCATCCGAGCGCAACGAGGCCGGCCGCGGCGCCGCCGACCGCAGCGACCAGGTGCACGGTTGGCGCGTGCTGCTCGCCGTCCTGATCGGCGCTGCGTGCTGGTGGCTCGGGCAGTTTCTGCCGTTCCCGGAGCAAGCGCTGCCGCTGGCGCCGGGCGAGCTGGAGTATGGGCCTGCCGCGCGCCGGCTGCTGTTCGTCGTCGGCCTGACGACGTCGTCGTGGCTGCTCGCGGCGATGCCGATCGCGGGCGCGTCGCTGCTGCCGCTGGCGCTGCTGCCGATGCTCGGCGTGCGCTCGACGGCGTCGCTCACGACGGGCTACGGCCACCCGATCCTCTGGCTCTTCGGCGGCGGCTTCGTGCTCGCGCAGGCGGTCGAGCGCTGCGGACTGCACCGGCGCATGGCGCTCAACATCGTCGGCAGGCTGGGGCCGTACCCGCGCCGCCTGGTGCTGGGCTTCGCGCTGTCGGCGACCTGCGCGTCGATGTGGATCAGCAACACCGCGGTCGCGCTGCTGCTGCTGCCGATCGGCGCGGTGCTCGTGCATCGCACGGCAGAGCTGGGCGAATTCGACGCCCGCGGCCAGAGCAACTTCGGCGCCGGGGTGATGTGCGCGATCGCCTTCGGGGCGACCATCGGCGGGATGGGCTCGCCGATCGGGACCGCGCCCAACGCGCTGTTCTTCTCGAACTACGAGTCGCTCGTCGACCAGGGCGCGCGGCCGGTCTCGTTCTTGATGTGGCTGTTGGCGTTCGCGCCCTTCTCGCTGGTCCTGTCGGTAGCTGCCAGCCAGGTGATCGCGCGCCTCGCGCTGCCGATCCCGGGCCGCCGGCTGCAGCGCGGCGACGAGCTGCTCCACGAGGCGCGCTCGCTGCCTCGCTGGACATCCGCCGAGAAACGCACGGCGAGCCTGTTCGGGGCCGCGGTCCTGCTGTGGATGACCCGCGGCGACCTGCCGCTCGGTGACGGCGACGTGCTGCACGGCTGGGCCCACTACCTCGTCCCCGCGGGCGAGCGCGACCGGTTCCTCGCCGACGGCTCGGTCGCGGTCCTGGTGGCGATCCTCGCGTTCCTGATCCCGTCCGGCGGCGGCGACCGGCGCCGACTCTGTGACTGGCAGACGGCGCGCCAGATGCCTTTCGACCTGCTGCTGCTGCTCGGCGGAGGCATCGCGATGGCGCAGGCCTTCGGGCCCACGGGGCTGTCGGCCGCGTTCGGTGAGCTGCTCAAGCCGTTGATCGGCTCGATGCACCCCGTGCTGCTGATGCTCTCCATCATCCTCGCGGTGTCGTTCCTCTCCGAGGTCGCGAGCAACACCGCGGTCGCGACGCTGTCGCTGCCGATCGTGCGCGAGGGCGCGATCGCGTCGGGGCTCGACCCGCTGGTGCTGATGCTGCCCGTCGTCGTCGGCGCTTCGTGTAGCTTCATGCTGCCGATCTCGACGCCGCCCAACACGATCGTCTTCGCCTCGCGCCAGATCCGCTTCGGGCAGATGGCCCGGGCCGGCGTCGGGCTCAACCTGATCTCCGCGATGATCCTCTTGCCGGTGCTGTGGTTCTGGGCCCTGCCGCTCTGCGGAGTGGACACCGGCGCGCTCACGACAGGAGGGGGCAGGTGAACCGGGGAGGCACGCGCGCCGTGTTCGCCTGGCTGGGCGCGTTCCTGCTGTTCGTCTGCGTCGCGCACGGCAACTTCGAGACCACCGACGCCGGCTTCACGATGCACGCGGCGCGGTCGCTGTGGCACCGCGGCGACAGCGCGCTGCTCACCAAGGAAGAGGGGGGCGAGCACATCGGTGAGCAGATCGGCGCGAAGTTCATCCAGGACTCGGAGCGCGCGGGCGCGCGAAAGTGCGGCAAGATCGGCGTCGACGGGTTGGCCTACGTGTGGTTCCCGATGGGCCACGTGTTCTTGATGACGCCGTTCGTGCCGATCGGCGACGGCGCGGGCGCGCTGCTGCCGGACGCCGACGCGCGGCTGCAGCAGCGCACGCAGGCCTTCGTGCGGAGCTACGTCGAGGGATCGCCCGTGGCGACCCAGGCGGTGCTCTCGATGCTGCTCCCGCCGATCTGCTTCGCGACCTCGCTGCTGCTGCTCTACCGGCTCGCGCGCGCGCTCGGCGGCGCCCGGCGCGACGCCGTCTGGACGGCTGCGGGCATCGGCCTCGCGACGCAGGCCTTCGCGGTGGGGCGCGAGCAGCTCTCCGACGGCCCCGGGCTGACGCTGCTGCTCGCAGCGCTGCTGCCCGTCGTCCGGCTGCACCGCGGGGAAGGAACGCGCTGGACCGCCGTCGCTGCGGGCTTCCTCTCGGGTTGCGCGGTGCTGCTGCGGTCCCAGACCGCGCTCGCCGTGGTCGTGTTCGCGGGCATCGTCGCCCTCTCGGGACGTCGCGAACGCCGCCTCGGCGACCTCGCCGGGTTCGCGCTCGGCGGCGCGCCGCTGCTGCTGCTGTTCTTGGTGACGAACTTCCTGCGCTTCGGGGACTCGTTGGTGACGGGCTACCCGGCGATCGGCGAGTGGTTCCAGGCCGATCCGGCGGCGGGCCTCGTCAAGATCCTGTTCGGCGCGGGCCGCGGCATCCTGTGGTGCTCGCCGCTGATGTGGCTCGCGCTGCCGCTCGCGTGGTCGCGGGCGCAGCGGATCGAGCTGCGCTGGCTCGGCTGGGTCCTGTTCTTGACGCCGGTCGCGATCTTCTCGACGGCGCTGGGATGGCAGGGCGGCCAGGCCTGGGCGATCCGCTACGTCACGCCGGGCGTCGTCGCGCTGTGCGCGATCGTGCTGCCGCAGACCGCGCCGTGGCGGCGGACGCCGCGCGTGTGGACGGCCGTGTTCGCGGCGGGCGCGCTCGTCAACCTCACCAGCGTCGTCGCGCCGGTCCGCGGCCAGCTGCAGCTGATGTCGCAGGCCCTCGAGGCGCATGAGCAGGCCGCGGTCGCAGCGGGCACCATGGCGCCCGGAGAGCGGACCGTCGACTCGGCGGACGTGGGCGGCTGGCATCCGCGCTACTCGCCGCTCTACCGGAACTGGCTCTACGCGTGGAACTCGTGCGCGGGCGGCTTCGAGGACTCAGACGGCAAGCCGCAGCACCAGAGCGCGCGCTCGATCGGCGCGGTCTACGGCGTCGAGGCCTCGACCCCCGCGCAGGCCCACGCGCCGCTGCACTGGGCGGACCGCTGCGGCCGGCACCTCTGGTGGCGGTTCTGGGGCGACCTCTACGGCGTCTCTGGCCTGCTGCTGGTCCTGCCCGTCGCGCTGCTCGGGC
>JBERSB010000226.1:0-3079 GCA_041236755.1 Luminiphilus sp.
GTGGTCGGGATGCGCGGCGCCGGCAAGTCCACGTTCGGTCGCGCGCTCGCCGCTGCGCTCGGCAGCGCCTTCGTCGACACCGACGAGGTCTTCGAACAGCGCCACGGCGAGATCGCCGCGTTCGTGCAGGACCACGGCTGGGGTGCGTTCCGCGACGCAGAGCTCGGGATCGTGACCGACGCGCTGGACGAGGGCACGGTCGTCGCAACGGGCGGCGGCGCGATCGAGTCCGACCCGCTGCTGCCGCGCCTGCGCGCGCATGCCCACGTCGTCTATCTCGAGGCTTCGGCGGAGCTCCTTCGCGACCGCCTCCGCGGCAGCGCGCGGCCGTCCGTGACCGGCGCGGCCGTCGAGGACGAGGTCGAGGAGCTGTTGCGGCGGCGCGCGGCGCGCTACCGAGGCGCCGCCGACGTCACGATCGACGCCGAACTGCCCACAGCGACCCAGGTCGCACAGGTGACTGCGCCGCGTCCGGCCTGAACCTTCGCCCGCCCGCGACCGCTCCAGTAGAGTCCGCCCGTCGATGTTCACGACCCGACTGCGCTTCCTGACGGCTGGTGAGTCCCACGGACCCGCGTTGACCGGGATCCTCGAGGGCGTGCCCGCGGGGCTGCCGCTGGACGAGGCGACGATCGCGCGCGACCTCGCGCGCCGACAGAAGGGCGCAGGCGCAGGCGGCCGGATGAAGATCGAGTCCGACCGCGCCCGCGTCACGGCAGGCGTGATGGCCGGCCGCACGACCGGCGGTCCGATCTCGTTCGTGCTCGAGAACGCCGACCACCAGAACTGGCGCGACCGCGACGTCAAGCCGATGACCGTGCCGCGCCCCGGGCACGCGGACCTCACGGGCGCAGCCAAGTACGGCTACCGCGAGCTGCGGCTGTCGCTGGAGCGCGCGTCGGCGCGCGAGACCGCGATGCGCGTCGCCATTGGCGCCGTGTGCCGCGCGCTGCTGCTGGAGTTCGGCGTCGAGATCGGCGGCTACGTCGTCGGGATCGGCGGCGTCAGCTGCGCCGACGACGAGCCGCTGCACGACAGCAAGCGGCTGCGCGCGCGCTTCGCGGCCGCCGAAGCCAACGACGTGCGCTGCCCCGACCAGGCGGCCTACGCCGCCATGCGCCAGGCGATCCAGCAGGCGATCGACGACAAGGACACGCTCGGCGGCGTCGTCGAGACGTTCGCGACCGGCGTGCCGGTCGGCCTCGGGAGCTATGTCCAGTACGACCGCCGCTTCGACGCGCGGCTCGCGGCGGCGCTGATGAGCGTCAACGCCGCCAAGGGAGTAGAGATCGGCGGCGGCTTCGCGACCACCCGCAAGCGCGGGACCCAGGCGCAGGACGAGCTCCGCTGCGACGGCGACCGGATCGTGCGCGACACCAACAGAGCCGGCGGCGTCGAGGGCGGCATCACCAACGGCGCGCCCGTCATCGCGCGCACGGCGATCAAGCCGATCGCGACCACGATCCGGCCGCTGCAGAGCGTCGACCTCGCGACCGGCGCTGCCGCTGCGACCAACTACGAGCGCAGCGACTTCTGCCAGGTCCCGCGCGCCGTGCCGATCTGCGAGGCCATGGTCGCGATCGTGCTGGCCGACGCGCTCTGCGAGAAGCTCGGCGGCGACTCGCTCGAAGAGATGCAGCCGCGCTTCGACGCCCTGCGTCAGCTGCGGGTCGACGAGCTGCCGATGGACGGGCAGCCGTGGCGCTTCGGCTACGAGTGAGCCGCCTCAGCGGTTGAACGGCACCTCGTTGATCCACCGGAAGCCCCGGTCGACCAGCAGGTGCCCACTCCGCTCCGCCGCGCCGCCTTCGCCCGCCGCTGCGGTCGCCGGCGCCTCCTCGGCAGCAGGCGCTGGCGGCTGGTAGTGCGCGAGGTCCCACGCGCGCGCGCCGATCGGCCACAAGAAGCACGCTCCGACGACGATCGCCTTGGGCAGCCAGCGCACCCACGTGTTGGTCTCCGCCCCCCACACGCTCGGGGTGCCGAGGTCCGGCGAGGTCCTGTGGAACATCAACAGCGCGAGCAGGCGTCGCGCGTCGGGCATCAGGATCAACAGCGCCATGACCACGAGGTGCGTCGAGTAGATCTTGACCGGCACGTCGTAGCAGTAGTTGAGCATCAGCACGTTGGTCATCACGCCGACGGCGACCATCGCGCCGAGCAGCGCGGTGTGGCGCCAGATCAGCAGGCCCGCCGCCAGCACCTCACCCAGCCCCGCGAAGATCGTGTAGGGCCGCGAAGCGCCCATGAAGCCCCACACCAGCCCCATCGGCGACGTGTCGCCCCAGGTCTTGTCCAGGCGGAACGCGCTGATCTCGGGGAACTGGTTGCGGTCCATGTTCACCTTGGCGAGGCCGTAGCCGAGCATCGCGAAGGCGAGCACGTAGCGCAGGAAGCTGCGCATGAGGTCGACGGACGCGTCGCGCCGCGGCACGTTCCTCAGCAAGACCGTCCAGATCACGGCCAGCGCGAACGCGAGGCAGAAGTAGTTGAAGACGGTCAGGTAGCCCATCGTGGTGTCGCCGCTGCCGTTCGGCGGCACCAGCTCGCCCTCGATGGCGAACGCCCATCGCGCGGTCAGGTGCGACATCCACGACTCGAAGTCGCGGTGCCACACCGAGAGCTTGCCGGCGAGCGAGGCGACGTTGCTCGACCAGTCCGTCAAGAACGACAGCGACTCGTTCTTGCCCGCGCCCGCGAGCGCGGCTGCGAGGCCGGACAGGATGCTCGAGAACGGGGACGGCAGGCAGTAGAGCAGCCAGTAGCACACCGTGAACCGCAGCGCGAAGTAGCGCAGCAGCCCTGGCTCGCACGCCTTGGCCTCGGGCTCCGGCAGCCGGCGCGTCGGCGACATGCCGAGCAACCCCAGCCCGATCGCGATCGCCGGCAGCAGCAGCCACCACGTCCAGAACGGCTGCGTCGGCGCGTCCGCGGCGGTGGCGAGCGCCCGCCGCACAGACGGTGGCGGCTGGTAGCGAGGCCGAGGTGGCGGCGACGACTCGGAGTCCTTCTCGGGCTTCGCTGTCGGTACCACCTTGTTGGTGGTCGCGACGTCCTGGCCCACCTCGGCCAGCGAGGC
>JBERSB010000227.1:0-3696 GCA_041236755.1 Luminiphilus sp.
GACGCCGGGGGATATCGGCCAGAACCGCGCGATCCCGTTGCGACGCAGCGCGAAGCCGAACGGGCTCTTGCCGAACCGCACCTGGTAGGCCGTGAACAGCGCGTCGAGCCGCTCGAGCTCGGGCCGCAGCGCTTCGCCGCCGGGCAACTCGACCCCGTAGAACGGCTTGACGCCGTGGCAGAGCCCGAGGTTGCTGTAGCCGACGCCAGTGGGCCGGCGGTCATAGTCGAAGGGCAGCACCTCGGGCGCCACCGGCTCGACGTCGCCGTCGAACAGCGCGGGGGCGTCCTCCTCGCACCACGCCGCATACGTCAGCAGGTTGACCCGCGTCAACTGCAGCAGGACGACCGTGTAGCTGGCGGCCGCGCGCGCGCGCGGCGAGGCCGCGTCTGTGCCGAGGCCGGCGAGGCGCCTCGCGAGCACGTCCCCGAGCTTGCGCGCAGTCTCCGCCGCCTGGCGCGCCTTCTTCGCGTTGCGCTTGAAGCTCGCGCCCGACGTCAGGCCGAGGTTGCGCCCGCTGCGCGCGCGGTCGGGGGACGCCGAGGTGCCGCGCACCTTGACCGGCGGCTGGCTGCGGATCAGGCCGGCTTTGGCGGCGGCGCGCCACGTGTCGACCATCGCGCGGAACGCCGGGTCCCGCGCGAGCCCGCGCAGGCTGTCCTCGCGCGACGCGGCGGACGGGCCGAGCTGCGCGACCAGCGAGGAGTTCCAGGCGTCGTCGGGGTGCTCGTGGTCGCCGCTGCAGAACAAGCAGGTCGCGCCCATCGTGCACTGGTGCTTCACCTGCTGGCTGGACGCGTAGAGGAACACGCGCCCCTCGGTCGCGGCAGCGAGCCGGTTGAGCCCCCACATCGCGAAGCCTGCGGGCGTGGTCTCGTTGGCGGGCGTCACCTGGAACAGCCAGCCCCACGGCAGGTCGACCACGGCGTTGTCCGAGCCGGTCAGCGACGTGCCGCGCGGCTTCTGCTGGTTGCTGCGCGCGGCCCAGTAGCTGTCGGCGAGCGTCGCCTCGGACGTCAGCACGACGGTAGTCACGTCGGCCTTCGCGAGCGCGGTCGCCGTCTCCTCGACGTCGTCCTCGACGTCGCCGTTCTCGATCGCCACCAGCAGCAGCGTGCGCGCGCCCTTGCTGCCCTTGAAGCTGCCGCTCGCAGCTCGCGCCGCGCTGTACACGTTGCGGAACGCGCCGTCGGGCGCCCGGATCGCCTTCGCGACGCCGGCCGTGACCGCGGCGAAGTCCGACGTCGGCGCCACCGCTTCGACCTCGCGGGCGCCGGCGATGCAGAGCCCGAGCCGCGTCTTCTGCAGCGCGCCGCGGTTGGCCTCGATCGCAGCTCCGAGCGCGTCGACGAACCCGGCGCTCCGCAGCCCGGCCGACGGGTCGAGCAGCAGCACGATCGTGCGCTCCTCGGCCTCACGGGTGCGGCCGCCCCACCCGATGTCGAGCGGGCGCGCGAGCGTCCGCCCTGGCTCGGTCACGGCGGCTGCGCCGGGGCCGTCCTGGCCGGGCGCAGCGGCGCACGCGAGCAGGGCCGACAGGGCGAGGGAGCGCATCGCCGTAGTCTAGCGGCAACGCGCCCGGGCGAGCACAGATCGCCCGGCTCGGTCCCTCGGCGGGCTCAGGCGCCGGCGGCTGCGGCCGCGCCGCGCTCGGCGGTCCGCTTGAGGCCATTGAGCATGCCGCGGAAGACCAGCACGTGCAGCGGCAGCACCGAGTACCAGTACGCAATCCCCATCAGCCCGCGCGGCTGGAAGCGCGCGGTGGTCGCGAGGCGGCTGCCGTCGCCGTCGGGCACGATCTCGAAGTCGAGCAGCGCGGTGCCCGGCAGCTTCATCTCCGCGCGCAGCGTGAGGCTGCGACCGGGCTTCACGTCGACCACGCGCCAGAAGTCGAGCGCGTCGCCGATGACGACGCTGTTCTGGTCGCGGCGGCCGCGCCGAAGGCCCGGGCCGCCGATCAGCTTGTCCATGATGCCGCGCAGCCGCCAGAGCCAGTTGCCCCGTACCAACCGTTGCGGCCGCCGATGCCCATGACGGCGGCGAAGGTCTCCTCGACCGGCGCCTCGACCCGCGCTTCGTGACGGTCGGTGTAGGTCGTGCCGCCCGCCCAGTCGGGGTCGCCCGGGAGCACGCCGGCGTCGGTCCACGCGGTCGCGACCTCGTCGCTCTCCTGGCGTCCGATCGCCGCGTCGATCGCCTCGCGCATCGACAGCAGCTGCTGCGGCATCCACTCCTGCGCGCGCGTGTCGCGGCACACCGTGCGGTTGCGGAGCCCCTCGGCGAGCGGCCGCGCGATCGTGTGCGGGACCGGCGTGACGAGGTGGATCCAGAGGCTGCTCAGCCGCGGCGTCAGCACCGGCACCTGCACGATGAGGCGAGCCGGCAGGCCGCGCGCCGCGGCCATCGTGTCCATCAGGCTCCTGTAGGTGACGACCTCGGGGCCGCCGATGTCGAGCGTCTGGCCGACGGTCTCCTCGACCTCGAGGCACGTGACCAGGTAGTGCACGACGTTGCGGATCGCGATCGGCTGGGACTCGGTGCGGACCCAGCGCGGCGTCAGCATCGCCGGCAGGTGTTCGACCAGGTAGCGCAGGATCTCGAACGACGCCGAGCCCGAGCCGATGATCATCGCGGCGCGCAGCGTGGTGACCGGCACCGTCGTCGACGACAGCTCGTCCTCGACCTCGCGGCGCGACGCGAGGTGCTCGCTGAGGTCGTCGCCGAGCTCGCCGAGCCCGCCGAGGTAGATGATGCGGTCGATGCCGCCGCGCTCGGCCGCGGTCGCAAACGACGCCGCGAGCGCGCGGTCGCGGCTGCGGTACTCGTCGTTGGCGGCGATCATCGAGTGCACGAGGTAGTACGCGGCGGTGCAGCCCTTCATCGCATCTGCGAGGGCCTCACGGTCCTCGAGCTTCAGCGAGAGCACCTCGACGTTGGGGTCGTCGCGCCACGGACGCTGCGCGAGCTTGCGCGGCTCCCGGACGACGCAGCGGACCGCGTAGCCCTGCCGCAGCAGCGCCGGGACCAGCCGTCCGCCGACGTAACCGGTCGCCCCGGTGACGAGCACGGTCGGGCGGGACCCTGCTTCGTGGACGGATCTCTCCTCAGCGTCGGGCATGTCGGACATTTCGTCCGCGGCGTGCTTCTCGGATGCAGCGCCGCCGGGTCAGCCCGCGGACGGGGTCAGGGCTGGATCGTGACCTGCAGCGCAGCGCTGCTCGACAGTCCCTGGGCGCCGCAGGCGTCGAGGATCAGCGCGTGGGCGTAGAGGCGCGCCTGGACCAGCGCGGGCACGTTCGGGATCGGGACCGGCGTGGCGGCGACGGCGGGCGTGATCACCGCGGTGATCGGTGCCGAGGTCAGCACGTCGACGTGCAGGCGGACCCCGAGCACCTCCAGGTCGCCGGGCGCGAGGCTGATGACGGCGACGCCCGCCGTCGGCGCGACGCCGTTGGTGTAGAGCAGCGCGAAGCCGAGGTTGCCGATCTGCGGCAGGCCCAGGCCGAACACGGTGGGCGCGGCGCCACAGCCCGGCGTCGGCGCGCCGTAGGAGACGAGCGGGCCTCCCACGTAGCCGCGCTGCACGACGAGCCGCAGCCGCTGCGTCCCGAACGAGAGCTCGGGCACCGTGACGACGCCGGCGGCGTCGGCCTGCACGGCACCCGACCACGTCACGGCGCCCGTGGTCGCGTCGCG